>CANBQQ010000272.1 GCA_947371715.1 Flavipsychrobacter stenotrophus | reverse complement strand
AGTGCTTACACCTACCAATGGCACGGGAGAACCCGGACATACCGGACCGCTATTTGAAGCGGTAGCCGTGAACGGACAAAGCGAACCTATTGTCACCTGGTAATCGTGTGTTTCGCCCCATGTATACAACCCACACGGGTTTGATGTCGCACCTGAATACCAGTTGCACCTCAGACGCAGATAGGTTGCTCCGGGAGTGGCACCAGACGGAATTGTTACGCTAACCGTATAGGTATTATTATTTGAACCGGATGATATGCCGCTTAAAACAGCTTCCGATGTCGCCAGCGTACCATCACCGTTGTAGTCTATCCAACCATATGCATTATCGCCGCCTACAGTTCCAAAAGTCGAAACAGTTAAGGTGTAAGTACTGCCAGGCATCAAAGTAGGGTTAGGTGTCAAAAACACCGATGATCCGCTCGTAAGACCCGAGCATGTTGTGCTATTATTGATTGTAGCAAACGTAACGTTTGTAAAGTAGTCTGTAGAACAACCATATGTTGTAGATACTGCACATAACGTTGGCAAGGCCCTTGAAATACTGGAGAAAACAGTAATACAAAGAAAAAACAACAAGAAAAGTAACTTGTTCAGCGAGTAGATATTTTTCATAATAAGCTTATTAAATAAAAAAACATTAACGTAAACTTAATAAATTCCCGCCTTTAAAACAACTTTTAAATATGTGTATGATTAGCCAATAAGTAACATTATTTGCAATTATTTAATCCTTAGCTACTTTATTTATACAGATTACATTCAATATATATCCACCACAGCACTAACTATCACTTAAAATCATCTCTTTATACCAGGCAGACAGCTGATTCACAGATTATTATGGCTCGGCCGCTCTCTTCCCCTGCCCCTCCTTGGGCAGGATTTTCGTTGGTTGTACCCTTCAAAAAACATATCCACACAAAAAAACCACCCTCAAACCCTTACCCACAGCGGATTACAGCCGATTTTTTCGCAAATTTTGTGGATATGTTTATTTTATCATGTCATTTTCTCACATTAATTTGCTACCGATTCAGATGAAATCTGTACGTTCTTTGACATATAAACCCTATGAAAAAACAATTTCCACCGGAAACTCTGGTAGAGACGCATAATTGCGTCTCCAAAGCAGCTGGACAATCTAACCAACATGTAAACCTATTTAGGGACGAGGCAGTACGAGGCACTGCCACTTTCTCTGTCGCGAGAGTTAGCGCAGCGCTCTCGTGACGACACAGTTTAACGGGTCTCTGACCCGACACAGCGCCTGTGCACTCTGCCACTTTCCACACAAAAAGTGGCAACAACTGGCAGAAAGTGGCAGGAAGTGGCAGAGAGTGGCAATTTGTTAAAAAACGCTGAAACCCACAACCAATATACATTTCAGCCGAAAAATAAGACACAAAACTGCCACTTTTACGAAAAACTGCCACTTTTTAAATTACACCCCGGCATAGCCCTAAAACAACAATGCCCTCACATGGAGGGCATTGCAAAAGGAAAGCTATTCAGACTACCTTATAAGTGTCACATCGCCTTTGGCTATAAGTTCTTTAGCACCACAGTCATACTTTATTACGTAGTAGTAAACATCCATATCCTGCGGTACACCATTGTATTTACCATCCCATGCCATATTACTGTTGGTAGATTCAAATACCACCTGTCCCCAACGGTTGGTAACACGGAAGCCATGGAACCTGTGATAACCCTGGTAAATAGGACGGAACAGATCGTTCTTGCCGTCGCCATTAGGTGTAAATGCAGATGGGAAACTAACGGTGCAGCAATAATCCGGTGTAAGCAACATGCTATCGGTGTTCTTACAGCCAAATGCATCTCTTACTTCCAGCGACACATAACCGCTGGTCTCTATTTTACCCCACACATCAGCACCAATATTCATGGCGAAGAAATGAGATGGATACCAGCTATAGTTATAGGCATAGTTGAAAGAATCTGCCTTAAACTCTACACTGTCTTCCAGGCACAACGGGCCATCGCCCACTATCCTGAAACGCGCATCCGGCACCACATGTACATTTACTGTATCATTAACTGTCTGACTCCTGCATCCCGCTACAGATATACCATAGATCTTGATAACGTGTATACCTGTAGTAGGCCAGCTAACCGTATAAGGGCCACCGCTGTTAGAATTGTGAGTGATGATATTGGCACCTGCAAAATCCCATACATAGGTCGATGCATTGTCTGAGTGCGCTGTAAGTGCCAGGCCTACTGTATCTCCCTGGCACACATTCTCTTGTATGTACGGATCAACAATTGGTGTAGGCGATACGGATATACGAACGGTGTCATAGTTAGCACAGAAGTTGGCATTGTCCCCTATACGCAGTACCACATCCTGCATATTCAATGAATCGAAGCGAACGACAACTGATGTAGACGAAGCCGTACCGCTAACGAAAGATGCACCCTGCGGCAATGTCCAGGTATAACCGGCACCTATTGGTGTAGCTCCTGAATAGCTGAGTGTCAATGTATCGAACTGGCACACATATGGTCTGCTCTGCGTTATAGTAAACGTAGGCAGGAACATGGTAGTGACCATTAAAGATGCAGGATTACTGATGCAGCCATTCACGGTCTGGGTAACAAACCATGTAGCGCTACCCGAAACAGTAGTTGGTGGTACAGGCGCTGTACTGCTGCCCGATCCTCCCAATGTTGTATACCAGAGCAGGTTACTACCTATTGCGGTAAGAGCCGGCGCGGGGAAGAACTGGCAATAAGAAGTATCTGCAGTCACCGGTGGCGCTGGTTTTGGTTTAACCGTTACTATATCCCTTGCGCTATCGCTCTTGCAGCCCAATACTGTTTGCGTTACATAATAGGTATCTACCCTGGCCAATGTTGTAGAAGGCACCGGTGTAGCGGCAGATGGTGCCGTAACACCCGGGCCATACCAAAGCAAGCCGGTACCTGTTGCTGCTAAAGGACCCGAAGGATCGAGCTGGCAATAAGTAGGTGGTGTAACTGTTGGTGGTGCAGGCTTGGCGTTAACGGTAACTACAAATGCAGCACGCGGGCTTTCACAACCCGTATCTGTCTGTGTGGCATAGATCGTTGTAACACCTGCTACACTCGTATTTATAGTTGGTTGCGTAGTGCTGCCGGTACCGCCGGTAGGTGTGGTATACCATTTAATATTGGTACCTGTTGCCGTAAGAGGGCTGTAAGCATTATACTGACAATAAGTTGATGTACCTGTAAGTAAAGGCGCTGCAGGCGTAGGATGTACCACTGTAGTAAATGATGCCCTGTTACTCTCACAGCCCGATACTGTCTGGCTTACCCATGTAGTAGTAGTTCCTGCTACGCTTGTATTGACAGTAGGTGTAGTTGTAGACCCTGTGCCGCCTGTTGAAGCAGTATACCAGTTAAGTGTACCGGTAGTACCGGTTACTACAAAAGGAATAAAAGTTTCGCCGGAGCAATAAGGTGTATGGCCAGACAATACCGGAGTAGCCGGTGGTGTACCCACAATTACCTGTATTGTAGCCGCGGGGCTGATGCAAGAGCCTGCACCCTGGCGCACATAGTAGTAAGTGCTACCTGTAGTAGCCGTAGATGGTGTTGGCGCACCGGCAAGCGGAGCCAAAGTAGTATCGGTATACCATGTGTAAGGGCCGCCGCCACCCGCTGTAAGCGGAGAAGCTGTTGCACCCAAACAATAGTTAACCGGAGATACCACAGTAGGCATTGGGGATGTGCTTGTAGCAACTACATGTACATCTTTTATGCGCTGATCACTAAAGTACAAACCGGTACTTGAGCTGAAACCAAAATAACCATTGATGGTCATCGGATATACTCCTGTGATGATAGGCGTAGTCGAGTAGTTGACATATACATTGATAGTACCCGATGTGTAGTCCACTTTCACATGGTGCCACGTACCATCGGTCATGTAAAACTGGTTAGTCGCAACAGTTCCCAATCTTCCAGTTGTAGAACCCTCTACATAAGAAGTGATGGTACCATTATAACCCAGCAACGTGATCAGCGGATTATCGGCACCGGCAGCACTATTGTTGTCATAAGTGTCCAATACAAGTATCAGACCGTTAGCATTGTTAGGAATACCACAACCACCACCACCTGTTACCGCAACGGGCGGATTGCTCAGGTACCAGAATGCGATACCATCCGCTACAGGCGTACCTGCAGTAACTACTATCTTGTAGTCAAAGTCAACAGTAAAATGGCCGCAGGTAGTCAAATTGGTTGCAGTGTTGTAATACACATAACCATTCTGTGTACTTGCAGCAGCGGTAAGCCTCATAGTGCTATCTATACCGGTTGATGATCCACCTAATATCCAACCGGTAGTACCAATAGGATTGCCGGTAAGTGTAGCGGTAAACTGGGCAAGTAGCGTAGTATGTACAAAAGCACTTGCCAGTAAGAGTAGAAATATCTTTTTCATAAATTATTTTTCAAGAGCGTCAACAGGGATAGTTGGTTTAACATTTAACGTATATCAAATATTAATTCTGTAAAATTACTACTATTACTATTTAAGCGTTAGCGGTCAGGTCCGAATAAGTTCTACAGTAAATGCAGTAAAATCAATAGATTAGACAGGTATATCTTCCTGATTAGATGGGTAGTTGCAGTACGAATAAATTCTACAAAATATTACTTTCCACACCCGCCCACAGTTTGCTTGATTAAACCAGGCCTAAAAAACCCCGCATCTGTAAGATGCGGGGTGTACTAAACAATGCAAGACTTTATAATTAAGCTTCTGATTTCATCATTTTAGAAGATTTCTTTCTTTCTTCTTCACCCAACTGGATCTTACGAAGACGCATGTTAAGAGGAGTAACCTCGATACACTCATCCTGCTGTATGTACTCCATACACTCTTCAAGTGTCATGAGGATCTTTGGTGTGATACGAACTGAATCATCAGTACCGCTTGAACGCATGTTGGTCAACTTCTTGGTTTCCGCAACATTCACCACCAGGTCACCTGGCTTAATGTGCTCACCAATGATCTGGCCTTCGTACAGTTCCTGACCCGGATCGATGAAGAATGCACCACGATCCTGCAACTTATC
>CANBQQ010000271.1 GCA_947371715.1 Flavipsychrobacter stenotrophus | reverse complement strand
AACAGTACAGCGCACAATAATTGTATGGGAAAAGACTTAAACATGGAGGTGCAAAAGTAGCCCTTATTCACACAAAAGTAAATTCACATTCAGGGTTCGTTAGAAGGCTGCTGGTCTGAAAACAAAAACGTCCCCTTTCAAGACTATGAAAGAGGACGTTTTATAAGTATCAATTATTTACCACTTCAATGATGAGTCATCATCAAAATGATTATTTCTTGGCTTGTTATGGTTGCTGGCAGTGTGCCTTACTTCAGGCTTACGGGGTGCAGGTGAGCTGCTATTCGCTGATGCCGTTGTAGGCAGTGCACTAAAATCTGTTTTAGGCTTGCCCGGGCTGCTGCTCTTCTGCCTGTTGTTATCCCACTTGCGCTTTTGCTGCGCACCTGGTATAGCATTAGGGCGGCGCACTACATCCTTGCCCTTAGGCAGGTTTATGTGTACCATACCTTCTGCAGACATAGGGTAAGGATGCTTTTCCTCAACCGGTATCTTCATGCTGATCAGCTTCTCAATGTTCCTCCAGTCGCTCTTCTCCTCGCTGTCGCAGAAAGACATAGCTATACCGCTTGCACCTGCACGACCTGTACGACCTATACGGTGTACATACGTTTCAGGTACTTCTGGTATCTCGTAGTTGATAACGTGAGACAGTAAGTCAACATCAATACCACGGGCAGCAATGTCGGTAGCTATCAATGCACGGATATTGCCTTCTTTAAAGTTGGTGAGTGCACGCTGGCGCGCATTCTGTGACTTGTTACCATGTATGGCTTCAGCCTTCACGCCTACTTTTTCAAGGTCTTTTACCACCTTATCGGCACCATGCTTGGTGCGGGTAAATACCAATACACGCTTTATCTCTTTGTTGTTGAGTACATGTGCCAGCAACTGGCGCTTGTCTTTCTTATCTACAAAGTATACCGACTGTTGTACAGTTTCGGCAGTAGTAGATACAGGAGTTACCGCTACTGTTTCGGGATTGTTGAGGATTGTATTGGCTAGCTTCTGAGCTTCCGGCGGCATGGTTGCAGAGAAGAAGAGGGTTTGCCTTGGGGTTGGCAACTTAGCTACTACTTTCTTTACATCATGTATAAAGCCCATGTCCAGCATACGGTCGGCCTCATCCAGCACAAATATCTTGATGTCCTTAAGGCTGATATAACCTTGAGATATTAGATCCATAAGGCGGCCGGGAGTGGCAATAAGAATGTCAATACCATTCCGCAAAGCCTGCACCTGCGCACCCTGTGGCACGCCACCAAAGATAACGGTATGCCTTAGCTTAAGACCCCTGCCATAGTTGGCAAAGCTTTCGCCTATCTGTATAGCCAACTCTCGTGTTGGTGTCAATATCAATGTCTTGATGATCTTCGGTGCGCGCTCTGCATGTTGTGCATGAAGCGTCTGCAGAATAGGAATTGCGAAGGCAGCGGTTTTACCGGTACCTGTCTGAGCCAGACCTAAAAGGTCTTTGCCCTGTAATAAAATGGGGATCGCCTGTTCTTGTATAGGCGTAGGATTAGTGTAACCCTCGTTCTCAAGAGCCTTCAAAATGGGCTCAATGAGGTTAAGTTCATTAAATGTCATAAATAAATTTAAGTGTGCTGAGCAGCAAGACTAGTTATAAATCTTACAAATTGTGTAAGAACTGTCAGCTTGCAAAAAGAGTATAACGCAATCCGCATATGCGGGGAGAAGTGCGAAAATAAAATAATTGAACCGACCCCAGAAAGGAACACAGCATTAAAATAATAGGGCAAAGGTAGGTTATTAATGGCTGTAAGCAATCATGTAGCGTATAACATTAACAATTACGTGTTATTTGATGGTCGGCTTGTTACCTTATACTTACTCTATACAACTTGTATCCATCATCAGTACGAATGAATTCAAGGTTGTCCTGGTAGTGTATAGATCCATCTGGTTTATTATAGGTTTGAATAACATCAAATGCGGGATAGTGCTCTTTAAAAGCCTCGCCACCCGGTGTGTAGAAATGAGCAAACAAAGGCGACTCACTTAGCTCAGGATCAGGATCTTCATGTAAAATATAAATGTTCTTTCCGGGGATATGGTTAAACTTACTTTTTAATTTGGGCGAGTATTTTTTAAGAAACTGTGCGCGGGGAGAGGCGACCCAATGGTCGGTCCAGGCAGTTACAGAGGGGAACAATAGGTTATATATTTTGTCATTATTGCCGGTATTAATTATGGGGAGGAAGACGTTGTAGAACCAATGCTCAAACTCTTTATTATAGCAGAAGAACGAATACCTTGTTCCGTTCATACCCTTTACACTTATGTAGTTCGCGGTATCTGCAACTTTATCCGTTGTCATAGAATACCAGTCTATTTGGTTGTTTCCGTCGTCCCAGTTTTCTATCAGCGTTTCGTTTTTGTAATTTATAAGTATCCATTTGCCACCCACAAACCCCCTATGCTCCAAGTCAAATTGTTTCCTTTTGCCGCCTTTTTTAACGATAGTAACACCGTTGTGAAAAGGGTAGGCAATATCGTAAGTGGTTGGAATGATCACCTTACCTGTACTGTCGAAGAAGCCCACCTTGTCTGTTTTGTTATCGTGAAAAGCAATTTTTCCTTCGCTTTCAATACCATCCATTTCACCTTCGCTAGGAGCAATTGAATAGACACTGTCTTTGCCAACTACTCTCCCGTCTTTCAGCAGAAAGTAAGAGGAGGTACTATCAAAAACCGCTGCTATATTATTGAATACGCCAGAGCAATACCAAAATCTGGTTGGTATTTTTATGTTTCCGTGCAAATCCTTATAACCACTGAGATTAGTTGATGTGTCCCAATAGCATATCCATACTTCGCGATCTTGTTTTGGTGGCTCTTTGGTTTGAGACATGCTCACATTCGCGGTGGTGATAAGAACCCAAAAGAAAATCGAAAGATACTTATTCATAGTAGCCGGATGTTGCTACTATAAATATAGCTGAAAATTATTGTATCTTTGATTTATGAGCATTGAGCCACAATTTACGTTCGATAATCTTGGCAATCCCGTTGGTGTGTTTCTTCCTATTGAGGAATGGAACAAGCTTTCTGAGCAGATGCACCTTGATATACCACAGTGGCAGAAAGATCTAATCGACGTTCGTCTTGAGGAGTATAAAAAAGATCCGGGTAATACATTAGATTGGGATGTAATTGCTAAAGACCTGTAATTCCAATCCAATGAAGCGCTATAAAGTAAGAATCATGCCGTCTGCTTATGCAGACATACAAGATGGAGCTACGTGGTATAAACAGCACAATAGCGAATTGCCAAAACGATTTACAGAACAGATAAAGCTATCAGTCGAAAAGATAAGGCATACTCCCTTCGCATACGCAATTCGATACAGGGAGATTAGGATAGCCAACATTGCAATTTTCCCGTATGCCATTCATTACTTTTTACAAGAAGATTCAATCACAATTATTGCAGTTCATCACGCCTCAATGAGTCCTAAGCGTTGGCTGAGTCGTCTTTGATATTCTAATTTATTAATCAATTACTTCCCATCCGGCTCAAACTCCAGTACCAATGAGTTCATGCAGAAGCGCTTGTAAGTGGGTGGTGGGCCATCATCGAACAGGTGACCAAGATGACCTCCGCAACGGGTACAGGTAACTTCGGTGCGCTGCATACCATGGGTATCATCGGGGGTATAGGTAACGGCATTCGGGCGGATACTCTCAAAGAAGCTGGGCCAGCCACAGGTACTGGCAAACTTATCTGTAGAGCGGAATAGTGTATTACCACAGGCTACGCAGTAGTAGGTGCCCTTGGTATCGGTCTTATAATACTTGCCGCTGAATGCATATTCGGTTCCTTTCAGGCGCGATATTTCATACACATCTCCCGGTAGTATCTTCTTCCATTCAGCATTACTTACGTTCAGCTTGTTGGTGTCAGTACGGGAATAGTATTTGTTACCCTTATGATCTACGGAAGCCGATTTGGTTTGAGAGTTGGCGCAACTGCCCATGAGCATTGCACAAAAAAAAGAAATGATCATTATGGTTGCTGATCGCATAAAAAAAGCTTTATTAATTAGTTTGCCAATAGCGGTGTGGATATAATAAACGAGCCATCGATCTTTATGGATTTATAGGGGTCATTGTTTTTCAATGCTTTAACATTTTAGCAATGGTTGTTCACTAAAACAACATCTTATACACATCCTCTACCTTGTTCACTGTCTTTATCTCTATCTTAAAATTCTTCAAATCCAGACCTTTCATATTGGCCTTGGGTATGAATATCACATCCATGCCCAGCTTGTCGGCCTCTGCTATGCGCTGGTCTATACGGTTGATGGCGCGTATCTCTCCGCTCAATCCTATCTCACCTACCAGGCATATATTATTAGGCAGCGCTTTATCCTCGTAAGAAGATAGTAATGCACATACCAGTGCCAACTCTATAGAAGGGTCTTCTATTTTCAGTCCGCCGGCTATGTTTACAAATACATCTTTCTGACCAAAATGAAAACCACCCCGCTTTTCGAGTACAGCTAATAATAGCTGTAACCTGCGGGGATCCAGTCCGCTTACGGTGCGCTGCGGATTGCCATATACAGCTTGTGTCACCAAAGCCTGCACCTCTATCATCATCGGGCGCAGTCCCTCCATGGTCGATGCAATGGCTATACCACTCAATGGCTCTTCGTGCTGCGATAATAATATCTCAGATGGATTGATCACCGGGCGCATACCCTGTGCTACCATTTCATAGATACCCAGTTCAGATGTTGGTCCGAAGCGATTTTTAAGCGTACGCAGTATTCGGTAGGCATAGTGTCTGTCCCCTTCAAATTGCAACACCGTATCTACTATGTGCTCCAATACTTTCGGACCTGCTATAGATCCTTCCTTAGTTATATGGCCAATAATAAATACCGGTATACCACTTGTCTTGGCAAAGCGTTGCAGTTCAGCAGCACACTCACGTACCTGCGATACACTACCTGCTGCAGACTCTACATATGGCGACTCCAAAGTTTGGATGGAATCTATGATCAGCATATCAGGCTTTACCTTCTTTACCTCATTAAATATGGTAGCGGTATCCGTAGCCGTGAGAAGAAACAGATTATTGTTCTT
>CANBQQ010000270.1 GCA_947371715.1 Flavipsychrobacter stenotrophus | reverse complement strand
CCACCCGGAAGATCTATTGTGCCTATTCCATACATGCTGAATAATGCCGGATAAGTAGTGCCGGTATCGGGTAGCGCATTGTAGCCAATCAATGTGATAGGGCAGACGGGTGTAGTGGGTCGGTGTTTTTTACAGGATAACGTTACCAGTAGTAAAACAGGGATAATAACAGCGTACTTCATAGTGCAGTTAATGATTGTTCTGCATACTAACGCCGAGAACCGATTTTTCTTATATAACCCGACTTGTTTTCATAGAAAAGGTGTTAAACAAATTGGAAATTATTCAAGAGTGTTCTTTGGTAACTTAAGGCTTTACTACATTTATTGTTACACGTGCTTTGCCGTTATGTTTGAGGTTCTGGGAGAATTTTTGATTGGATTTATTGAAGTAGCGGTGAAGATCGCATTTAAAGCCACCGGTGCTGTTATCCGTTGGGTAGCGGGGAGATGCGGGAAGAAATACACAGACCTATACCATCAGGATACAGCTACAAGTAGTCTTGTCGGGTTCGGATTTTTCGCCCTGGTTACTAACGGTTTATTGATCAGGTTGTTGTAAGGGCAAAAAATAACCCGGAGCATTTTGCGTGATCCGGGGACAATATAAAAGTTCTCTATTGAATTTTCGTTCCTTAACACTAGTATTTCACATCCATACCCTGATAAACACCGTAGATAGTATTGGTTTGTAGTACTGTGCCTGACAGGTTGAGCTGAAGCAATAGACTGGAATCGAAGGATAACCCGTGTTTCTGACTATTAATAATATACTTGCTGTTGCAATCATCAATGCAGGTTGAGTAGTACTCATTGTTTACAACTATTGGCAAACCAGCCGCCAGAACAGACATGCTACCGGTGGTTCCTATTTTTACAAAGTCAAAAATGTATGCGGGAGTGGTTTCCCTTACAGCATACAGGCAGTTACCGCCGTTGCTGTACTCCAATCCCAGTATTAGCTTACCCGTGTCAGCTGCTATTACAGTAGCTGTAGCCGTGCCAGATGCTATTTTCTGAACGCTGAATTGTAACGGTGTGCTGGAGATATCATTAAGTACATAATAGAGATCGCCTGTTGATGAGTTAATAGCCATAGTTGCGGGTGAAGACCAATTGTTGCGACCCACTGTATTGCACATTACAGTATAGCTAAAGGTGCCGCTGCCGGGTATTATTTCCACTAGTGTGTCCGATGTAGTTCCTCCCTTAAGCGCCAGTAACTTATTATGAAAAGCATCGTAAGTAAGGGCTTCAAAGTACCTGTAACTCAGGGTGGGACTGGACAGATAAGTTACAGAACCTGTCATAGATATTTTGCACAGAATAGGATGATACGCTGAATCAGTAAATGTGTAATAGCAATTGTCGGCTGGGCTATATGCACCCTGTTTGCTAAAGCTATAGGCATTAACGCTGCCAAGTACAGTGCCGGTTGCAGATGATGTATTGAGTGTGCCGAATGAATGAACCGCATATGGGCCTACGCCGCTTCCCGATCCGATGGGCGTGCTAAAACCGAATCCCATAATGGTGGTAGGGCAGGGAGTGGCCATCTGTACCGGTTTTTTTTTGCAGGAATGGAATGTAATTGCCAGCAGTGCCAACCCGGTTAAAGTGATTAATGATTTCATAGAATTCGTTTTAGTAATGATGTGTGAGTTGTTGTGTGCAAAGTATATGCCAAAAAAATATTAATACCAATAGTTATAAAAAAGACGGGGATCATTGCCAAAAAGTTGGGTAAGCTATAGCAAAAAATAACCCGGATCACTTTCATGATCCGGGTAGCAATTAATATGTGAACTTACTCTAGTACTTTACTACAAGCCCCTGGAATAACCCTGGCGTATTATCTTGCTGAATGAGTGCGCCCGACAGGTCAAACTGGTATATCTTACCATGTGTTTCATCCCATATCGATCCGGCGGTATCATATTTTAGCGTAGATACAATGTATCTGCCATAGCAATTATCGAGGCAAGTGGAGTAGTAATCTGAATTGAAGTTGATGTCCAGATCGGCCAGGTTAATGTGGCCGCCTGTTGGGTTTATCTTTACCAATGCATACGGTAGTGTAGATGAATAGTGTAATCCATATATCATGTTATCTGTAGTGTTATACCTTAAGCATCTTATTGCACCGTTGCCCGAGTCTACAAGTGTAGCGCCTGTTGCAGTGATCCTCGACAAAGTATAGTCATAGGGGACACCAGTGGAAATGCCAACCGTATATACATCTCCGGTCGATGTATTACAGGCTATTTCTGTAACGTATCCCGCAACAGGAATGGTGGCGATAGCTGACAAGGTATAGGTGGAACCAGAGCCTATAATAATTTCTGAAAGCTTGTTGATGGAACTGTCATTTTGAATGACCAATAGCTTGTTGGCGGCGGCATTGTAAATAAGGCTGCCAATGAAAGTGTTTGTTCCCGATGGCAGGCTGTAATAAGTAACTACGCCTGCTGCACTTGCTTTGCAGACGGTTGGGCTATTTGATCCGCCAACTATTGTATAATAACAATTGTCAGCGGTATTATAGGCTCCGCTACCAATTCTTATGTGGGTGTTGATAGTGACAATCCCGGTACTCGTTGCTGAAGAGGAGTTAAATGTTCCGAAAGAATAGGTACCTGTGGCACCATAGTAGGCATCATTGTTAGCGCCAAAGTATCCGTAAATTGTTGCCGTACACTCGGGTGTTGGTGTGGTTGATGTTGGTAGGGGAGTTGTTTTATCTTTTTTGCAAGACGCAACTGATGTAAGCAGCAGGGCAGTAACAGCCAAAGTGAGGAGCGATTTCATAGTATTGATGTTTGGTTACTATAAAAGACGCCATTTAAGTTGGTATTCTTGGGTGGGCCGGCAGATAAATAAAAAGCCTATGGTTGAAGGGTTTCTAATCAGCGGTTTATATTTATTGCACTAATTATGCTCATCGTCAAATACCAGCGTATCATTTCCTTTCACTACAATTTCTCTTAGTTCACCTTCTTTTTTGCTTATATAGTCACCAACGGCGATGGAATCGTAGAAGGCGGTGTTGTTGATGACTACGTCCTTTGGCTGTCCGGCAAGCGTTATACAATTCGCAGGAGTTCTTTTGTTATGGTTAGTCTTTTTTTCAGTGACAAACCCTGAATAGTGTTCGGCTAATTTTTGATCTTTAACTCGATTATCCATAAATGACACAAATTCTGCAACACAAATAAAGAAGAGAATGATTGCCATTAACGCCCGTATCAAAAGGGGTAATTTAAGAAAACCATAGGTCATCAAAATTAGCACGTGCCAGAATGTACTTTCTACTCTATGCGGAACGGGTTTGTTTATGTATTGCGGTTTGGTATTTTCAATCTCTTGGTTAGCAACTTTTTGGGTATATACTTCATGTCTGGCTCTATAAATATAAAGTGCATGCTTGAGTTGAATATAGTCTATTCCTAGTCTGTTTAGTGGCAAGCGTATATGTTCTCCTTGTACCTTGTAAGAAAGGAAGTAGCTTTTTTGATTTGACATTACATTTTCCACAATTACTTCTTCATCCCATATGTTCACCCATGTGTAATAAGTGCCGTTAGGAGATTCGATACCCTGATCGTTCAAAATGAGATTACCGCCCTTATTGAAGAGGCTCCCCATCCACACATCTGTTACAATAGTTTCGTTAGGGACATTTACATCGTCTTTGAACTCGTATGGCCCGTAATAGCGCTCCAGTATTGCCTTTCGTTCTGCAATGTCTTTTTTCGACATCCAGAATTCTTTATCGTTATAGTCTTCAATACACAATTGATGCAGCAGGCATTGCATGGAGTCGAGCTCACGGATATCTTCGACCGAATTGTACGCCCATATCTGCCACTTAATGATTGAAATGAAATAAACATAGTAACATAATGGTATGCCAACTACAAATATCCAGGCGAAAACAGCTTCTCCGGGTAGACCGAATTTTATAGCCGAAAATATCGTGAGTGCAACATGCGAAAATGCTGTCAGTACCACTGCCGCTATAGTAAGGGGAAATACTCTTACAACAAGATCGATTGGATATTTGCGTTGTCGTTGCGAAGCAGAGTTGCTCATAGAGAAGGCTGTATGCAGTATTGATTGTAATAGCTATTGCAAAGGTAGTGAGGATATTATTCGTATACGTCTCTTCTGTGACCTATTAACACTACAAAAACAGTTAGCACATTGTCGTGGATGTTGTAGATAATGCGGTAGTCGCCAACCCTTACCCGATAACCTGAACGACCTTTGAGTTTCCTGTAGCCATGAGGCCTTGGTTCTTCGGCTAAGTGCCTTATCGCTTCTGTAAGCTTAGCATAATGTGGCTGAGATATTTGGGCAAGCTGTTTGATTGCCTGGCGTTCAACAACAACCTGGTACATTACTTGTTGTTTTTCTTTCTGTTCGATTCAATTTCTTTGAATGCCTCTTCCAATGGAACGAATTCCAGTTTCCGTTTCATTGCCTTATCGTACGCCTTTATGTCTTCAAGCTCTTCAGCTTCATTAAGTAGCTGTTCGTATTTTTTTATAGGAACAATTGCAGAGATGCGTTCCCCTTTTTCATTAGTAACAAAAGTGGTTGCTGTCATTTTATTTTAGATATTTCCCTTGCAAAGTTACGGATATTAGAAAAACACTACTTCTTCGCCTTCCTAGGTTTCACTTCAATCTTCTTTACATGCTCCATAGCTGTTTCTGCCAGCTGTTTCCATTTTGCCGAATGAGCTTCCGATAGCTGCACCCAGCCATTCATTGCGCGGCCATCCATTGGTGTGAATATTTTAGCGTCTTCTAATTGCAACGCTTCTGCCTGCTCTGCTTCAGGCAGCTTAAATACCATGTATTCTTTCCAGAACATTACCCCTGCTTTGCCATTGGGTGCTTTTAAGCAGAGCGCCCCAAACATTTTACTTTTGGTGGTATCGGGTATATCCGCAGCTATGGAGTGGTATAATTCTTCGGCTTTGGTCATTTAGGGTATTTTTAGAATTATTGTACCCGCAATTTATGATATTTGCTTTAAATAGCGGATGTACTATCCGGGTATTCTCCCGGCCGTTGGTATATTGAATATGAATAAGATAGCGCAAATAGTAAAGT
>CANBQQ010000269.1 GCA_947371715.1 Flavipsychrobacter stenotrophus | reverse complement strand
AATAAGTTTATTTATCTATAAAATTCATTAACTAATATATCAAAGGCTTTTTAGCCACAGAAATTGTGATGGTGTTGAAATGTAAACTATTTGTAGCTGCTTCTATCGCAGCATTGGGTTTATCTACC
Source organism: Flavipsychrobacter stenotrophus (assembly GCA_947371715.1). Classification (GTDB taxonomy): domain Bacteria; phylum Bacteroidota; class Bacteroidia; order Chitinophagales; family Chitinophagaceae; genus Flavipsychrobacter; species Flavipsychrobacter stenotropha_C. The sequence goes on along the minus strand of CANBQQ010000269.1, from coordinate 4,993 downwards.
CATTCTATTGCCCAGGTATATCCAGAAGATATACTGAAATACAGCAAAAACTATTTCGAATCGGGTGCAAAGGTAGGTGCTGATTTTCAACAATTGTCTGCACATCCTATTGCCGCAGATTATAGTGTTGGTGGAAATGCGGGTATCTACGTAAAAAGAAGGATCAGAAATTTCGGAGTTCAATTGGAAGTTTCTGCAAGTAATGCGCAGTATACTACTCAATATCCTGTGGCGTTCAATTATGAGCTATCGCACACCCATTACGCCGACAGTTCCACAAAAGGTGTTTTCAATGCTCTTTACCTGAATATTCCTCTGTTATTGGAAGTAAGACCGGGAGACCATTTTGCATTCCAGTTTGGTGCCCAGTATAGCTACTTGCTCAATGTCAAAGACAAGAACACTGCTTTCGCAGCCCGCTATGGTACCGATCAGATCCTCAATAAGAGCAACATAGCTCTGGTGACAGGCTTTGAGCTGGATATCTACAAGGACTTTAAAATAGGTGCCCGGTATGCCATGGGTACATCAGATATGAATGCAGGCAAGTTCAAGCCGTTAACTGATAAATGGAGCGCCAATAGCGCCCAGGTACTTTTCATGTACAGGTTTGAAAAGTGGCGTAGGCGTTAAGTCATTTTCGGGCATTATATTTGTAGCACATTTGAAAAACTGAGAACATGAAACGCATTCTACTATTTTCGTTGCTTGCCATTAATCTTTTCATGGCTACGGCTACTGCCCAATCTCCTGTAAAAGGCGATCTCGGAATCAAGCTGGGGGCTAATTTCGCTCATTTAGGAGGAGACCATTGGGAGCAAAGTTACCAACCCGGTGTGCTTGCCGGTGCGATAGCAGGGGTTCGTAAACATAAAATTGGCCTGCAGGTAGAATTTTTAGTCAATACAGCTCATTATACTACTAAGGACCTGGTAGATTCAGTCCGCAAAGGCGATTTTCGCGCTACTTACTTCGACATACCCGTGATGTTAGAGTATAGACTGGTTGGTTCTAAATTGTCGCCAAAGGTATGGGTCATGGCAGGTCCGCAGTTCAGTAGTCTCATGTCTGTAAAGAGTCTCAATGCTTATGCTAACGATGTCAAACAGTCATTTACGTCTGGTACTGTTTCAGCGGTACTGGGTGTCGAAGTCAGGTATGCCAAATTTACGCTTGGCGGCAGGTATGTCATTGGTTTGACAAGTGTCAATAATCAGGACGTGAGCACAATTAAACAGTCATGGAGCAGCCGATCAGGACAGGTTTACCTTGGTTTCAGGTTTATATAGTCGCCACATTGGCAAGAGTGATTTGTTCCCGCAATCACCCTTGAATAATAAAAAGCAAAAGCGGTGGGTCATTGGCAGGAACGAAGCAATCTAACACATGGACGTAGTCGTTTTGAATCCAAAACAAAAGATAATAAGATTGACTTCATACAAATAAAATAGCCGATCAGGTTTACCGATCGGCTATTTTATTTAATATCTTTTGTCAGGGTCAGATATTCCCCGCTTTCATTTATTGTGATACTATAGGAGGAACAAACATATGGTTGGGACAACCATAGCGTTTAGTTGGTGTGCACGATGCCATCACCACTACAGCAATGATTGCGGCAGCTATAGGTATCAGGCGGCGAAATTTAATGGTTCTCTGCATACATTAAAATTATGAATAGTAAAAACGTCAATTAACTTTGTACGAAGTTAAGGAAAAAAATATGAAACACATTCACTTTATAGCCATCGGCGGTGCCATCATGCACCAGCTCGCTTTGGCACTACATAGAAAGGGTTATATCATTACAGGCAGCGATGATGAGATCAACGATCCCGCGAAAAGTAACCTAGCGGAAGCCGGCCTGTTACCTGCCGCTTTTGGCTGGTATCCCGAGAAGATAACTACTGATCTTGAGGCAGTTGTACTTGGTATGCATGCACGCGCCGATAATCCAGAATTGCTGGCAGCCAAGAAATTGGGCGTGCCTATTTATTCATTCCCTCAGTACGTTTATGAGGTAAGTAAAACCAAGAAGAGGGTAGTGGTAGCGGGTAGCCATGGCAAGACCACCATCACCTCCATGATCATGCACATCCTCAAGCACCAGGGCCTTGATTTCGATTATCTGGTCGGTGCCCGTGTTGCAGGTTTCGATTCATCTGTTAAGCTTACAGATGCGCCGATCATAGTATTGGAAGGCGATGAATATCCTGCATCACCCGAAGAACGCAGGCCTAAGATTTTCTTCTACCACCCGCATATCAGCGTACTTAGTGGCATAGCCTGGGATCATATCAATGTATTCCCTACCTACGAAAATTATTTCAGCCAGTTCGAACAATACCTCGTTGGTATGGACAAGGAAACTGTGGTGTTCTACAACAATGAAGATACGGAAGTGCAGCGAGTTATTGCTGGTTCTGCCGGTCACGTAAAAACTGTTCCATATGACACACCACCTTTTCATTACGAAGATGGAACTGCTGTTATGGATACCAAGGCAGGCTCGGTAAGCGTATCTGTCTTCGGCAGGCACAACTTGCTTAATATGCAGGCCGCTATTGATGTGTGTATGGAATTAGGCATTTCTGAGGCCGACTGTTACACTGCCATTGCATCGTTCACCGGTGCAGCCCGCAGGTTGGAAAAGGTTAAGGAAGAGAAAAATTTGCTGGTTTACCGCGATTTTGCCCACGCACCAAGTAAGCTACGTGCAACCCTCAATGCAGTTCGTGAGGCATATGCCGATCATTACCTGGTGGCATGCTTCGAATTGCATACTTTCAGTAGTCTCAATGAAAAGTTCCTCAGCGAATATGCGCACAGCATGGATGCGGCCGATGAAGGTATTGTATACTTCAGTCATCACGCACTCGACCTGAAAGGTCTGCCAACCCTGGAAAAGGGTATCGTAAAAGACTATTTCCGCAGAGATGACATTACAGTTATCGACAATAAAGCAGAGCTGGAAACAAGTGTGAGAAACATGATCAGCCATAAGGACAAACCTGTGTTTCTGCTGCTTATGAGCTCGGGAACTTTCGAGGGAATTGATTGGAATAGCGTAAGTTCGCACTAGATTTATAACAGCAACATGTCTAAACTTTCTTTAAAAAGGCCAATAGTGTTTTTTGACCTCGAGACTACCGGTACCGACAACGTGCGTGACCGCATAGTGGAATTGGCTTTTGTAAAGCTGCTGCCCGATGGTAGCAAGGACAAATATGTTAAGCGTATCAACCCGGGCATGCCTATTCCAGCTGAATCATCAGCCATACATGGTATTACAGATGAAGCGGTAAAGGATGCTCCACAGTTTAAGCAGATAGCCCACGATCTTTATAATTGGATGAAGGGCTGCGACATTGGTGGCTACAACTCTAACAGATTCGATATCCCCTTGCTGGCAGAAGAGTTCTTACGTGCAGGTGTAGATGTAGATTTTACTGAGCGCAATATGGTCGATGTGCAACAGATTTTCTTTAAGATGGAAGCGCGTACCTTAAGTGCTGCATATAGCTTCTATTGCAACAAGGAAATGGAAAATGCACATAGTGCTGAAGCTGATATTATGGCAACGATCGAAGTATTGGAAGCCCAGCTCGATCGTTATGAAGGCATTGCTCAGGACGTGCCCTCGCTGCATAAATTCACCAATACCGAGGAATGTGTAGACTATCCTCGCCGTATGGTGATGAAAGATGGCCACCCGGTGTTCAACTTTGGTAAGTATAAAGGTCGTAAGGTAGAAGAGGTTTTTACGTCAGAGCCTCAATACTATGATTGGATGATGGGAGCCGATTTTGCATTGCATACCAAGCAGAAAATATCAGAGATATACAATAGAATGAAGTTGAAAAAAGTGGGTTTTAAGTCATAATAAGGTAGATTTTATATTAATTAACTTTGCTTTGCAATTTATTTTGCACTTATTACCCAACAATATTATTATTTTGCCGTTTCCAATTTTAAAATTTTCTTGAAAAAACTTGTCATAATACCGACCTACAACGAGAAAGAGAACATCGAAAAAATCATCCGTAGGGTGTTTTCTTTATCCGGAGGCTATCACTTACTGATCGTTGACGACGGCTCGCCCGACGGCACTGCCGATATTATAAAAGGCTTGCAAACCGAGTACGGTGGCCGCCTGAATATATTGGAGCGTAAAGGTAAGTTGGGTTTAGGTACAGCATATATAGCAGGCTTTAAGTGGGCATTGCGCAACGATTATGATTACATTTTCGAGATGGATGCCGATTTTTCACACAAGCCTGAAGATCTCGAAAGGTTGTATGAAGCTTGCACGCACGGTGCCGATGTTGTAGTTGGTTCTCGCTACGTAAGGGGCGGCAAAGTGGTCAACTGGCCTATGGATCGTATCATGATCTCTAAGGGTGGTGCATTTTATACCAAGCTAATTACCTGGATGCCCGTCAGCGATCCTACAGCCGGTTTCGTTTGCTACAGCCGCAAGGTACTCAGCACTATTCCGCTCGATGAAGTTCATTTCATAGGTTACGCCTTCCAGATAGAAATGAAATACCGCGCCTGGAAACTGGGCTTCAAAATAAAGGAAGTGCCTATTACATTCGAAGACCGCAAAGAAGGGGTATCTAAAATGAGCGGCAATATCATCAAAGAAGCCATGTACGGCGTCTGGAAGATGAGGGGTTTCAGCAATAAATAATCGAACTATAAATTATAAAAGCGAAAAGGTTTTAGCACGGCTAAAGCCTTTTCGCTTTTTTGTAGCTGTTTAAGGCACAAGCGATTGTAACCATTAGTGTATTGCAGACCGAATAATACCAAATAAACTTCTATTTTACACTTTTGAACACATCAACCACTCTCCTCCTTTTGAAGGAGGAGTACCCCAACATTTCGGCTTTTTCAGCCGAAATGTTGGGGGGAGGTGGTTATTACATTGGGTGTATATTTAAAATCGAACTGGTATAATATGAGTAGTCATTTTGGGTCTTTCATTCCC
>CANBQQ010000268.1 GCA_947371715.1 Flavipsychrobacter stenotrophus | reverse complement strand
GCAGGTGCTACCGGCGGTAAAATATCAGGTGCAGGTGGTGGTGGTTTTATGATGTTCTATTGCCCCGGCAATACACGTTATGGAGTAAAGAAAGCCCTTGAAAACTTCAATGGTCATTTTTCTCCATACCAGTTCACCGAGCGTGGATTGTTTAGCTGGCACATGTAATTCTAAGTAAAAATTCAAAACTTAAAAGTAAAAAGTGTGTGATCGCACATAGCTTTTCACTTCTTATTTTCACTTTTCTTGTTAGAATTACATGGGTAGTTTTTACTTTTAAATTTTTACTTTTTACTTATATGGAGGCTATCATACTGGCGGGGGGATTAGGCACAAGGCTACAGGGTGTTATAGGCGCACAACCTAAATGTATGGCACCGGTAAACGGAGAACCATTCCTGCACTACCTGCTGGAATATCTGACTAAGCATAATTGTACGCGTGTTATACTTTCACTGGGCTACAAGCATAAGGTGGTCATCAACTGGCTGGAAGAACAATTCCTTTTCTTTGAGCTCGACTATGTGGTTGAGACCGAACCATTGGGCACAGGTGGCGGCATACTGGCCGCGCTTGAAGAAGCCGCTACAGATGATGTGCTCGTTTTGAACGGAGATACTATGTTCGATGTAGACCTTACAGCAATGTTTGCTGCTCACAGGGCCAATAAAGCTGCAACTACACTGGCATTGAAGAAGATGACCAACTTCGACCGTTATGGAGTAGTGCACACCAATGAAAAGGGTGTTATTACAGCATTCGATGAAAAGAAGGCTACCGCCGAAGGTACGATCAACGGCGGGGTGTACATCATCAACCGCGATGCCTTCATGGCTAAAGACCTGTCAGAAAAGTTCTCTTTTGAAAAAGACTACCTGGAAAAATTTGTAAGTGATAAAGCGTTTTACGGTTTTGAAGATAAAGGCTACTTTATAGATATCGGTATCCCGGAAGACTACACTAAGGCGCAGGAAGACTTTAAAACCATGTTTCCATGAAGATAGCCTATCTGGGTACTGCACATCCATTGCGTGGCGGGCTGGCAGCGTTCAATGAGCGCTTGTCACAAGAGCTTGCAGAACAGGGACATGATGTTACCATCTGGTCTTTTTCACTGCAATACCCATCTTTCCTTTTCCCTGGCAAAACGCAGTATACTGATGAACCTGCACCCGCAGGCTTAAAGATACGTACAGAGGTAAACTCGGTAAATCCACTCAACTGGATAAGTGTAGGCCGGAAAATGAATGCGGAGCAATACGACCTTATCATTGTAAAATACTGGCTGCCTTTTATGGGTCCCGCATTTGGTACTATATTAAGGGGCGCTAAAAAGAATGGCAAGACCAGAGTGGTATGTATCGTCGATAACATCATTCCACATGAAGGACGCCCGGGAGACAAGCAGTTTACCAACTACTTTATTAAAGCGGTCGATGCGTTTATAACCATGAGCGAGGACCAGCTTAAATACCTGAAACAGTTCATCAACAAACCATCGTTCTTCTCGCCGCATCCGGTGTATGATATTTACGGTTCCAAGCTAAGCAAAGCTGATGCGTGCGCTAAACTAAAGCTCGATCCTGCAAAGAAATATCTGCTGTGCTTTGGTTTTATACGCGACTACAAGGGTGTGGACAGGGCCTTATTGGCAATGGCCGATGAGCGTATCCGCAACTCAGACATAGAGCTGATAGTGGCCGGCGAATACTATAGCAAAGACGTAGAAGCCACCAACAATAAAATTATTGCAGACCATAACCTGCAGAGTGTTGTACATCTATTTACCGACTTCATACCGGAGCGCGAAGTATGTTATTTCTTTAGTGCTGCTGATGTAGTGGTGCAGCCCTACACAAAGGCCACCCAGAGCGGCATTACGCAGATCGCTTACCATTTTGAAAAGCCAATGATCGTAACCAATGTTGGCGGGCTACCTGAGGTTGTACCGGATGGTAAAGTAGGCTTTGTTGCCGAACCCGATCCCACATCTGTCGCCGACGCTATCCTTAAATTCTTCCAGCCAAATGCTCTGCCCAACCTGCACGAGAACATGCTGATAGAAAAGAAAAAGTACACCTGGGAGATCTTTACCAAGGCGATGATGAATGTGGTTTTTCCTAAATAATTCCCTGATGCTGAGCGTAAACTCTGTTTACGCTCGCGCGGTTGCCCGTCTCCCGACGGGCGCATCGGACCGATTCTCTTTGAGGTGTGTAACATCTATGTATCACATAGTCCGTTCGTAGAGACGCAAGATTTTGCGTCTCCTGAGAAGTTGTTTTCGTAGACCTGAGACTAGCCTTAATGCGGCAAAACCGGCTAGGGGGATTGTTATACCAAATAGACTTCTATTTTACACTTTTGAATACATCAACCACTCTCCTCCTTTTGAAGGAGGAGTACCCCAACATTTCGGCTTTTTCAGCCGAAATGTTGGGGGGAGGTGGTTATTACGTTGGGTGTATATTTAAAGTCGAACTGGCATTAACTGCTTATCCCTTCGCCATCTTACTCAGCGCATTAAACAAATTGGTCACAACAAAACTCATCCTCGAATAGTCGAGCGTATCGGGGGTATCCGTCTTTTCATGATAGTTGGCATTCCTGAAGAATGAAGTATCTGTGATCATCAACGCCTGCCATCCATATGCCCAATAGCTTAGATGGTCCGACCAATCTACTCCCGGCACCCAACTAGGTGCGGCAAATACTTTTGTAATGATGTTATCCCCATGCTTAAACCCACGCGTAAACTGGCGGACAAACTTGCCCCCATGTAGCTTCTTCACCACAGTGACATAGTTGCCTCTTGTTCCGTAAAACCACTTAAAGAAACCCAGTGGATATTTTTGAGTGTGCTTGGCGTCTTTGAAATAGCCTATCATCTCCAGGCTTATCATTCCCAATACCGGTACGTGCGCCTCAGCCAGGTGTCTTGCGTGAACAGTACTGCCCATATTAGCGGTCTTGAATGAAGGCGGCTCTTCAAGAGTATACGCCACAAGGTCTATTCTATATTGCCATTTCGATGCGTCTTCCTTACTCAGCATTCGCGCCAGTTCCAGCAATCCCGCTACACCACTCGCATTGTCATCGGCGCCCGCCTGCTCATCGCAAACATCATAATGCGCACCAATTATTATTCTTGGTGCATTTTCAGGGCCGTAAGATGCAATGATATTGCGGTACTCTTTGCCATCTACCTGGTAAGGTTGTAGTGTTACACTTCTTGTGTATTTTCCTAATTCAGTTTGAATATAGCGGCTGGTTTTATTAAGCGTCGTAGTATCAGTAATGTTGCGGAAGGCAGGTCCTCCGGTTATGGTATACACATGTCGCCTTAGCTGCATAGAATCAGCACACACCATAGTGTCTTTGGCCAATGCGCCAAAGGAAATAAACAGGAATACTACTAACAGATTTTTCATCGGCAATAAATATACGGCAGAAACCATACGCTGTCATTAAAACGTTAAGCAACTTGTTTACTATGTGTAGTGGTCCGCAGAGCTCTGACTATCATACATTAGTTCATTAAAACAAATCATTAAACGCTATGCAGATAATAAACTTTTTTCTACTTTTGAAAAAATAGCCATATTTATGAAGAGAACATTACTTACCCTCAAGTTAGTAGTATTAGCAGGTGTAGTGAGTGTTAATGCCCAGAACATGTACCCGATCAATAACTCTTGGCTTGACCTGGAAACGCTGGTGAAAACGGACTCTATTCCGCAAAATGTGGATTCAGTAAACTTCAAAACAGTTAGCAAATTCGCTGCAAGATTCAATGTTGTCAATCTTACCAGTACTGTCCCTACTGAAACAGTATATAAAGGCCGCCCATTCAAAATAGCCGATGAAGGACACATGTCCTATCGCATTCCTCCATATGGAAAAGATGTACTTATTGAGACCAACAAAGAAGAAACGCCTCTTGACGATGTGCCGGGCAATGATTTTATCTTTCCGGTATCAGACGGTGTGGTACACATACAGCGCTTCGAAGGAAATGTAGGCTACAGGGTAACAAGGGTAGACGAATGGTGCAAAGTAAAATGCCGCCAGAATATTCCACATACATTGTTTACACCTGTTAAGGATAAAGACGATTTTAAGACACCATACCTTTTCTATTTTACCCATACAGACCGGTATGTAGCTTTCACCTCGCTCAATGCAAAGAGCATTCATAAGACAGTTATAGTAGATCTTAAGGATGGTAAGGCGCAGCCTATTGAAGCTACTATCTGCGGTGTTATCAGATCAGATAACGAGATAGCATTCAAAGGATACCTGGTACGCGACGAAGCAGCTAAAACAGTGAAAGTAAGCATGCAGGGCAGCAACTGGGCACTTAGGGATAACAATGTAGCCAAGCTGGTTGCAGAAGCTGTAGTTAACGATACTACGCTCATACTGGCACGCTATCATCAGTCTGGCCCGGGTATAAGCCTTGTGGCTTTCAGCGCTAAAACAGGCAAACCCGTTTGGAACGGCGAGGTACAGCAGGCTACCGGTATACCCGGCAATGTTTACCTCAGCATCTACAAAAACAGGCTAATGATGGAAGTCGCCCAGCCCGGTGGTAAATATCTTGAGGTGTTTGACCTGAATACCGGCAAGCGAGTTTATTCCACTATCTAGCTTTATAGTATCCTGGAAGCAATGATTTTCCCCGAATGTCATGGTGAGCCTGTCATGGTGAGCTTTTTGCCGAACCACGAACCACGACATTCGCACGGGACGTTTTCGTTTTGTCTTCAGGATAATAACCGTTGTCATTAATAAAATATCGTAGACGTATTTCTTCCCCTCACTACTACTAAAATACACCAACTGTAATTACATTTGTTGTATGAGTACAGTATTGCTTCATAAAGAAAATGGCGTTGGCTACATTACGCTCAATCGCCCGGAAACCTATAACAGCTACAACCGCGATATGGCACTGACCTTACAGGCCCATTTCGATGATTGCGCTAACGATGAAACTATAAGATGTGTGTACATGACAGGCGCCGGCAAAGGCTTCTGCTCAGGTCAGGATCTTTCTGAAGCAATGAGCCCAAGTCCTGAGGATTTTGAGCGCATGGTACGTGAGCATTATAATGCTACC
>CANBQQ010000267.1 GCA_947371715.1 Flavipsychrobacter stenotrophus | reverse complement strand
GACACAACCTATTATGTTACTACAACCACATGTAACTATTCGGGTTTGTCGGCTAACACATCAGTAAATTCAGTTAACATTAACGCACTGCCTACTATTGCGCTTAGCACTGCTATGCCTACTGTTTGCCAACCAACCACGTCTGCACCGGTTTCGTTTAGTGCTTCTAGTGGCAGCCCTACCAATTATAATATTGACTGGGACGCCACGGCAAATACTGCCGGCTTTGCAGATGTAACCGGAGCAACATTGACCGGCAGCTCTCTGCCTATCATAATGCCGGCAACCGGCGCTGTCGGCACATTCACTGGCTCATTAACAGTGAGCAATGGTGTGTGCACTAGTGCACCATACGCTGTAACAACGACTATCCTGGCATACCCTACCGCAACCGTAACATCGCTTGATGTGCCGTGTGTGGGCCATTCAGGGGTTGTTTATGTAACTGGTACGCCGTCAAATTCTATATCATACATGGTAGACAGCGGTACAGTTATCAACAGTACAATATCCGCAGGCGGTAGTTTCACTATTTCAACTGGGGTAATTTCAACTCAGCATAATTACTCAATAGTGAGCGTTGCCAATGCTGTATGTACAACTTATGTAGACACTGTTGTATACGTCAATCCGACACCTATGCAGTGGATAGGTGGTTCGGCCGGACATCTTACAGATTGGAACTATGCCGGCAACTGGGGTTGTAACACAGTCCCTACTATCAGTGATAACGTTACTGTTGATTCCGGAACGTACATTCCTGTTATTTCCGGTCCAACTCCGGTCAATGCCCTCGATCTTAAGTTAGGACAGGGTGCAACACTCGTCCTGAACACAGGCGCTGTGCTGAATGTAAAGGGTATGGTCGACAACAACGGTACGGTGTCAGGCGACGGCAGAGTAATATTGAACAACACCACGGCTCAGACTATCAAAGGCCGCGGAACGATCAGCAACCTGGAACTGGACAACGCTTCAGGTGCTGCGGTAGACTCTGGTGCACGTCTTGTGATCAGCAACACCCTTTATATAACCTCTGGCACATTGACTACCAGCGACAGCCTTGAACTGGCATCCAGCGATTCAGTAACTACAGCAAGGATAGCTGAATTACCTTCCGTTGGTGGGTCAATTTCAGGAAAGGTGAAAGTAGACCAATATGTGCAGGGGCATTACCGCAGGTACCGCTTCTGGAGCCATCCATTCGATGCTGCACTGTCTCTCAGTCAGGTACAGAGCTTTATTGACATAACCGGTCCGGGAGGAAGTGCGAATGGTTTCCGCACTACAAGCTCAAATGCACCTTCAGCATTCAGGTTGGATCCTTATACCGAGAACGACACGCTTGGCTACGACCCGGGTTGGAAGCCATTTACAAAGATCAATGCATCAGCAGCCGATAGCAATAAGGTACAACCACATCAGGGTATTCGTTTGTTCTTCAGAGGTAAGAAGGGTGAAGGTCTTGGCTACCTTGGGTACTTCGGAATGTATGTCCCGTCTGCTACAACGGTTAAAATGCTGGGCAATGTTAACCAGGGGCCACAGACTGCATTTATGCAACAGGGATCTCTTGACCCGGCACACCAGTCATTCAACATGATGGGTAATCCATACCCTTCTCCAATAGATATTGGTGAGGTGATCTGGCGCGCTGCTCAATCGGGCAATGTACAAGGCGCCGCCTTCTACGTATGGGATCCTACCCTTAGTGCGGGTGGTAACTTCATAACTATACCTATCGGAACTACGTCACCTATACATTACAACATAAGTGCAAACACCTGCTTCCAGGTGCGTGCAGCACATGATGGTGACTCACTGAACTTTGTGGAAAGTGACAAGGTAAGCAGCTTTGATAACTACCTGTTCAAGGCACCTTCTGATTACCTGACGCTGAATGTATATGATAGTAACTACCACATATGGGATGCACTTAATGTGCAGTTCAACGATAAGGCAAGTGATGTTGAAGACAGTAAATACGACGCCGTTAAGCAGTTAAATGCAGACTTCACATTCTACAGCCTTTCAACAGATAAACGTAAACTGGCTATCGATGCCCGTCCGTTTGAAGCAGAAAAGGTTGTACCATTGGGTATCTCCAGTGCATATGATCAGCACTTCATTATTAGAGCAGATAATGTAGCAGTACCTAAGGGAAGCACAGTATTCCTAAATGACAAACTGCTGAACAAACTTACCGAACTGAAACCGGGTACCGAGTATGCCTTCACCATCACTAAGGACAAAGCAACACAGGGTGACGCACGATTTGAGTTAAGCCTTAAAGCAGCCACTGCGGCTACAGACAATGGCTTACATGTAACCATGACGCCTAACCCTGCATCTGACGATGTACACATTACCTTCACTACTACACAAAAGGAAAATGTAAGTGTAAGAGTGATGGATATATCGGGTGTAAATGTCTACAACAAAGACCTTGGTGTACTGCAAAATGGCACAGTAAATGTTTCATTGAGCAACCTTGCTGCAGGTATCTATATGGTAGAGCTTACTTCAGGTGATAAGAAAGTGTTACACAGATTGGTAAAGGAATAATGACCTTTAAGTATTACAGATAAGAAGAGCGCCGCATGTAAATGTGGCGCTCTTTGTTTAGGTGTATTTCTTGAACGCTATGCCTTTACAATAACTGACTTCTCCTGTTTCGCTATCATCATACCCATTGGGTGAAGTGCTTGCAGATAACCTGAATTAGAAAGAAGGGCCACAACTTCATCAACCGCAGTTGAGTCAACGGCTATAAGCAAACCACCGTTGGTTTGAGGATCGGGTAAAATGCTGAATGCTTCCATTACATCTACTCCACCCTCAAAGTGGATCTTTGTACCATACCCATTCCAGTTGCGGTAAGTGGCATCGGGGATAGCGCGTTGGGCAATGTACTCTTTGGCACCTTCAACAATACCTATCTTGCTATAGTACAGTTCGGCCGACAAACCAGCGCCCTCAGCCATTTCTATAAGATGCCCACCCAGTCCGAAACCTGTTACATCGGTCATAGCCATAACGCCGGGAATGGATCCCAGCTGCTCTCCTATTTTATTGAGCTTAGTGAGTTGATCAATGAGTATTGTTTTATGCTCTTCTTTAAGCAGGCCTTTCTTTTGCGCCGTAGCCAATATACCTACGCCTATAGGCTTGGTAAGGAAAAGCACATCGCCCTCTTTGGCAGTATTGTTCCGTTTAAGGTTGGCAATGTTACATACGCCATTAACGGATAGGCCGAAAATAGGCTCGCTGACGTCAATGCTATGCCCACCAGCCAGAGGTATGCCTGCTTCATTGCAGATAGCTCGTGCACCTTCCAGTACTTGTTGTGCCAGTGCTACTGGCAGCTTCTCTACAGGCCAGCCCAATATGGCAGTAGCCATCAGTGGCTTGCCACCCATTGCATACACATCACTTATGGCATTAGCTGCAGCTATGCGACCGAAGTCGTAAGCATCATCAACAATGGGGGTGAAGAAGTCGTTGGTAGCGATAAGGGCCATACCATTACCCATATCATAAGCCGCAGCATCATCGTTGGTGGTATTGCCTACCAGCAGTTTGTCGTTTGCTGCATAGCTGGTATCTGTCTTCAATATCTCCTGCAACACTGCGGGCGCTATCTTACAACCACAACCCGCTCCACGTGAATATTGGGTAAGTCTTATTTCTTCTGTTGACTCCATAAAATTGAATGTTAGTTGTTGACAGGTAATGAGTTTGAGATGATGAGTTTGCTATTAGCAGCGGCATCTACCTTATCTGTGTTGATCTTAAAAATGGTTACACCGGCCTTCTCCCGCGCTTCAAGTCCTTTGCCATAATACTTATCATAGTACTTCAGCAATATGGCGAAGCAGGTTGTAAGATCACTTTCTACCAATGCGTTGATGGCATTTTTAGTATCCTGTCCACCCAGTCTTTTCTTTATCCGTACAATGGCATTGATGAGTTCTTCGGTAGTATACTTGCCGTAACCTTCCACTATCCAATTGACACGCTGCTCAAATGGCACATCGAGAAAGTATAATGGAGCGGTGACCAATTTCTTATAGAATGCTCCCGGGAGATTGATCAAACCTACTCTCTGGCTCTCATCTTCTACCCAAATACGCTTGCCCTCCGTTATTGTTTTACTAGTATTGTACAGCGCTAATGCCAACTCATTTTCAAACATTTCCTGCGATGGTTGTATAGCATCAAAGCCACCGAAAGCTGAACCTTTATGTTTGGCTATTGCCTCCAGGTCCATTACTGCATCGCCGTTCCATTCCAGTTCACCAAGTATCTCCGTCTTGCCAGATCCGGTATAACCGCCTAAAACATTGAGGGGATAATCTTTATCAAACTGCTGTAATGCCCAGTTACGATAGGCTTTATAGCCGCCCTTCAGCATATACACGTTAAACCCATAAAGGTCCAGCAGCCAGGAGACGCCCGCGCTACGCATACCACCCCGCCAGCAATGCACCATTACTTTATGATCTTTACGACGGGTATAGTCGTTGGTGTCTGGGTTACGCTCAGCTATGATCCTTTCCACCTCTTCCACCATACCACGCATTTTCACTCCATAGAAGTCAAGACCAATCTTTATTGCATCTTCGCGGCTTTGCTGCTTGTAGGCAGTACCAACCACTTTGCGCTCTTCGTTAGAAAATAGGGGCAGGCTGTACGCGTTGGGTATGTGTGCATGATCATATTCTCCGGGACTGCGCACATCAAAGATGGGTGTGGTTTGCGCCAGGTCTATGAATTCATCGATATCTATGTGGTGGATCATATTGTGCGCGTCGGATAGTGTTATATAATTACAGTCGCTTAGGTAACCACCTCCCCCTCGTTCCTCGGGTACTCCTCCTTCAAAAGGAGGAGAGTGTGTTATGTGGTTTCGCCTTAAACTGATAAGGCTAGCCTTAATCTTATAACCCACGGGTTGTAGCCGTGGGTTATGTGTTATATTACTTTTGGGTTTTCACTTTTAACTTTTGACTTAGTTCTTCTATTCTCTCATCATATCTTCCAGTACGGCTGCTATATCTTCGGCATTAGGCTTAGAGAAATAGTCGCCGTCGGTAGCGTATGCAGGGCGATGTGCCTGTGCGGTGATGGTACGTGGCGAT
>CANBQQ010000266.1 GCA_947371715.1 Flavipsychrobacter stenotrophus | reverse complement strand
GCATAAACATCATGGTGTCAACAACAGATGGTTTTAAAATAGCGGAGGAAGATCTGGCTATGCGCGGACCCGGAGATATGTATGGTACCAAGCAAAGCGGTGTGCTGAAGTTTAAGCTTGCGGATATAGTGCATGACAGCGCTATTCTTGAGGAAACCCGGCACGCTGCCTTGGCGTTGCTTACAGCAGATCCTCGATTAGAATTGCCACAACATCAGGGTTTAAAAACAACATTAAGAAACCATGCGTCTCAATCGCATTGGGCGAAGATAAGCTAAGCGGTTAGTAGTTTAGGTTTAGCGAAAAACTATCGATCAAGATCCAAAGTATATATCCAGTAACGTTTACCGAATAGCGGTTCTATTTCCTTCAATTGCTTGAATCCAAATCCTTCATAAATATGGCGTGCTGCGTCCATAAACTCCGATGTATGTAGGGCTACGGTGTGCTCATTGTTTTGTTTAGCATGGTCTATGCAAAGTTGAGTCAGGGTTTTGGCAATACCCTTGCCATTGTGATCGGGATGCACAGCAACCAGTCTGAGATAGCTCCAGTCTGCCTGGAAAATTGGTGTCGGGTTTCCCTGAGGCATTAGGTAGGCCATACCTACTATTGTTGTTCCATCTGCGCAAACAAAACAGGTTGCTTTTGAAAGGAGTTCCGAGATCTTTTCTTCACTGGAAAGATTGCTTTCCATGATCTTCCAATTTTCTATACCCAGCACATCTTTAAATTGACCGTATGCAAGTAACGCAAGGGTCTTCAATTGGGGTATATCTGATGTTGATGCAGTTCTGTAGGTAAGTATATTGTTCATGGTAAGATTAGCTAACCAAAAACGCCCCTGCAAGCAGAGGCGTTTAAAATATTGATCGGTAAGAAATTGATTAGTTCAATGGTTTGTCCTGCTGGCGACGATATTCATCATAACCCTTGTCCTCAGAACTTGTAAATACGATGCAGTAGTGGCCGATGAAGCACAGAGCCCATGCAGCTACAGTCCACGCTGGCCATGGATAAGCCCATTTGCCTTTACCATGATTAGGATCGTATAAATATAACATAGCAGCCGAACCGATGATAAATACTACGAAATGGATGATAAGCTTCGTTATCTGTGAACCGGTTGGTTTTATTTTAGCAGGCATTAGTTATGTTTTAAGTTGGCGCAAAGATAATATTCCCTAATGAAAAATGAATGAGTTGTCTTCGATTTGTTAAAAATATTTTCACACAATTTATTAATTTCAATTTGTAAGGGTTTATTAAACCTTTTCTTACATAAGCACTCAAAGAAAAAACAATAGATCATGAAACGATTATGTCAGGTTACCGCAGTTTTGCTGCTAATAGTGTCATTTGCATCATGCGTAATAGTATATCCTGCACCGAGGCACAGGCTGTACAGGCATCATTATCACAGATAATATCTGGTAGATTAGTTATTTAAGAATGAATGATTATTTTTACAAAAGCAAGTTTCTGGTAGCAGAATCATTCGGATAGTATATTTTCAATAATTCATAAATGACTACAATGAAAATTTTCAAGAAAATACTGGCAGTTGTGCTCATAACGAGCTTTTTCTCTTCATGCACACTTTACTACAGGCCTATGCATAGCCGTAACATAGGTAAGCGCAATACCAATTCGCGCATGGCGCCTGGTTTCAGGTGATCTGCGTTTGTGGGTTAGATACTAAAAAGGGTTTCGACATTGTCGAAACCCTTTTCTAATTATGGAATGAAAGCAATTACTTAGATGTGTTGTTTGAAATATTCCAGCGTACGCTTCAGCCCTTCGTGACGGTCTACTTTTGGTTCCCAACCAAGTATGTTCCTTGCCTTTGTAATATCCGGCTGGCGTTGTTTAGGGTCGTCTTGAGGCAGTGGCTTGAACACTATCTTGGATTTCGAACCTGTTAGAGCTAATACTTCTTCCGCAAACTGCATCAAAGTGATCTCTTGTGGATTACCAATGTTTACCGGACTAGAATAGTCAGACAGCAATAAGCGGTAGATACCTTCAACCAGATCATCTACATAGCAGAAAGAACGAGTCTGTGAGCCGTCGCCGAACATTGTAAGGTCTTCACCTCTCAAAGCCTGACTCATAAAAGTAGGTAAGGCGCGTCCATCGTCCAGGCGCATCTTTGGCCCGTATGTGTTGAAGATACGGATGATACGTGTCTCCAACTGATGGAAAGTGTGGTATGCCATAGTGATACTTTCCATGTATCGCTTTGCTTCATCATAAACCCCGCGAGGTCCCACTGTATTTACATTACCCCAATACTCTTCTGTCTGAGGATGTACCAAAGGATCACCATATATCTCTGAAGTAGAAGCGATCAAAATTCGTGCAGCTTTCGCCTTAGCAAGGCCAAGCAAATGGTGAGTGCCCATTGCACCTACCTTTAATGTCTGTATAGGCATCTTGAGGTAGTCAATAGGACTGGCAGGCGAAGCGAAGTGAAGGATGTAATCTATCTTACCTGCAACGTGTACGAACTTGGTCACATCGTGATGAAAGAATTCAAATTCCTTTACGGGGAAAAGATGCTCTATGTTCTTTATATTTCCGGTAAGCAGGTTATCCATACCTACCACATTGTACCCTTCCTTAAGAAAACGATCACATAGGTGAGAGCCTAAGAATCCTGCTGCCCCTGTAATCAGTATGCGTTTACTCATTTAGTTATTTTATTTTATCCCGGATAAAGAAATTTCTTATGCTTATTAGTCCAGAGTGCCACGCTCCCTTATGATCTCGTTTTGAGGCATAGCGAGAGTATCGTGTACATGCTTGTGGATAGTTTTTCTACCAATACTCTCGTAGTAGAAGCCTAGTTCATTCATTTTTTCCAATGAATAAACGTTGCGCCCGTCAAAAATACATGGGTGAGCCAATGAATTGGCTATGCGATCAAAGTCAGGGTTGCGGAATTCACTCCATTCTGTAACAACAATTAGCGCATGAGCTCCGGTGAGTGCAGCATACTGACTTTCGGCATATTGAATTTTATTACCAAAAATCTGCTTTACGTTTTCCATTGCTTCAGGATCGAATACTGTGACTGAAGCACCGGCCGCCAATAGTTCGCTGATCAGATCTAAAGCAGGAGCATCACGAATATCATCAGTCTCCGGCTTAAACGCTAAGCCCCATAGTGCAAACTTAAATGTAGACAGATCGCTACCAAAGTAGTTTCTTACTTTTTGACCCAATATTAATTTCTGACGGTCATTTACCTGCATTACGGTGTTAATAATTGCATAGTCGTAGTCCATTTCCTGGGCAGTAAACGCCAGTGCCTTTACGTCTTTAGGAAAACAGCTACCGCCATAACCAATGCCAGGGAACAGGAAGCGCTTGCCAATGCGGCTATCGCTGCCCATACCTATTCGCACCCAGTCTACATTAGCACCGGCACGTTCGCAAAGATTTGCCATTTCGTTCATAAACGAAATACGCATTGCCAGGTATGAATTAGCCGCGTATTTGGTCATTTCTGATGAGCGTGGATCCATGAAGTAAATCGGATTTCCCTGGCGGATATATGGTTGATACAATTCATCCATTACCTTTTTAGCCCTGTCTGATTCTGTTCCTATTACAATACGATCCGGTTTCAGAAAATCTTCAACAGCCACACCTTCTCTCAGGAATTCCGGGTTAGATACAACGTCAAATAAAGATGGATCGAGATGCTGTGATAGAACAGCATGTACTTTTTCCGCAGTGCCTACCGGTACGGTACTCTTATTTACTATTACTGTGTAAGATGTGATGATCTTGCTCAATGAAGCAGCTACATCCAATACATATTGTAGATCAGCAGACCCATCTTTGCCGGGAGGCGTAGGGAGTGCCAGGAAGATAACTTTAGCACCCACAATACCAGCCTTAATGTCTGTTGTAAAGTGCAGCCTGCTTTCTTTAATGTTTCGCTCAAGCAGTACCTCAAGACCAGGTTCGTAAATCGGTGTTTTACCTTGCTTTAGCTTATTTACCTTATTCTCGTCAATGTCAATACACATAACATTGTTACCTGTTTCTGCAAAACATGTTCCGGTTACCAGGCCTACATAGCCTGTTCCTATTATCGCTAGTTGCATTTATGCTGTATTTTTGAAGATTCAAAAGTAGTTTTTTTTTGTTTAAATTTATATTTCATTAATTATGAAATTACTATTTCTACATGGCGCTCTGGGTGCGGGCGAGCAAATGCTTCCCTTAGCCCAAATGCTCTCAGATAAATGCGAAGTCGATGTTTTAAGTTTTTCCGGACATGGAACCCGTAATTTGAATGGGAATAACTTCTCAATAGCACTATTTGTCAATGATGTTTTACAATATATGTTGGAGAACGATATTGAAAAGGCATCCTTTTGCGGATATAGTATGGGAGGGTATATCGCCATGTATATTGCCAGACATCATCCTGATAAAGTGGATAAGATCATAACATTGGCAACTAAGTATGAGTGGGACGACGGAATTGCAGCCCGTGAAGTAAAAATGTTGGACTCTGAAAAAATATTGGAGAAATTACCTCATTTCGCAGCCACTCTTTCCCAAAGGCATACAGGAATTGGCTGGAAACAGGTGCTTACCTATACCGCAGCAATGATGAGGGCGATGGGGTCTGACAATCCATTAAAATTTGCGGACTATTCAGTAATTCCTCATAAAGTGCTTGTCGCACTTGGTGATAGAGATAGAATGGTAAGTATGGAAGAAACTATTTCCATTTACAAAGCACTGCCCAATGCACAATTGTGTATCATCCCCGATACCGGGCATCCTATTGAACAATTAGATGTAAACCTTGCTGCGACAATAGTCAATCGTTTCCTAAGCCAATAATCAGTTAAGTTGTTAGTTGGGTTTTATTAATATCCATTTAGTTTTGGTAGAGTGGGTTTGCATGCCTACTATTGCACTCAGATCGCGAGATAGAGCAGCGGTAGCTCGTCGGGCTCATAACCCGAAGGTCACAGGTTCGATCCCTGTTCTCGCTACTAAAGTAGGGATTTGTGGTATTTCACCACAAATCCCTTTCTTATTTCTCTCCAATTAACAATATTAACAAGAGTTATATTGGATCACTATCACCGTCTGCCCGCCAGTAGCCACCTGTGGCGATAAAAGGTGTTTATATACAATT
>CANBQQ010000265.1 GCA_947371715.1 Flavipsychrobacter stenotrophus | reverse complement strand
GGTTTACTGTAGTAAGTGTTTCTTTGGACAAGAGCAAAGACAACTGGGTTGCCGCTATTAAGAAAGACGGATTGATCTGGCCTAACCACATGAGCGATCTGCAACAGTGGAACTCTGCAGCTACACCGCTTTATGGCCTTGGCTTTATTCCACAGTGTTTCCTTCTCGGACCTGATGGCAAGATCATAGGTAAATATATGCGTGCAGAAGAAGCCAGAGCAGACATTCAAAAGTTTGTACAATAGTTTCCTGAACATATTCAGAATTAAAGATCCCGGCCAGTCCGGGATTTTTTTATGTGCGCTTGGGAGGGCTGCTATCATTAACTCGGGAGAAGGTTTTATATTTGAAGGGTCAGGACAATACTATGCTGGATAAGATAAAATCGTTTGTAAAAAGGAAGACATCGCAGAAATACAGGTTCAACCTGCAATACACCAACCATAAGTGGGATGGCCTGGCTACGCTTGCTGAACTGGGTCGTTACAGCCTTATTGTTGGCTTTTCGCGATATTTCTGTACAAATGGTCGTATCCTTGACCTGGGTTGCGGGGAGGGGATACTACAAGACAAATTCAGTACAACAAATTACAGCCACTATACCGGTGTCGATTTTAGCGACGTGGCTATAGAAAACGTAAACAAGCAGGCAAGACCAAACTCTACCTATCTTGTCGGTGACCTTAATAAGTTGACCATTGAAGGTACTTTTGACGTCATCATTTATAATGAAAGCCTTAACTATTTATCTAATCCCAAAGAGGCGGTTACTAAGTTGTTTTCAAATCTTAAACCCGGTGGGGTATTTATTGTAAGCCTTGTAGACAAGCATGGCAAAGAACAAACGGGTCTATGGGAAATGCTTAACTCTATCCTCGATATACAGGAAAGCAATAAGGTCATTAACCTGGAGGGTAATTCATGGACGGTACAGGTGTATAAAGTGAGGTCGGG
The DNA here is from genome assembly GCA_947371715.1 of Flavipsychrobacter stenotrophus. Lineage (GTDB taxonomy): Bacteria > Bacteroidota > Bacteroidia > Chitinophagales > Chitinophagaceae > Flavipsychrobacter > Flavipsychrobacter stenotropha_C. The sequence continues at coordinate 4,225 of CANBQQ010000265.1, read as the reverse complement.
TAGCTAGTATTTTCAATTTCGCTTGCATATGTAATGCTAATGTATTTACTTAGCCAAACAAACTTTTAACTATGAATCAGCAGTCGCCGTACATGTCTATTTTTCTTATGCTGGTAATGCTGGCCTTTATTATACCAATGATAATAGGCATGTGGAAGGTCTTTGACAAGGCCGGACAAGCCGGCTGGAAATGCCTGGTTCCTGTTTATAACCTCGTAGTAATGCTAAAAATTGTGGGAAAGCCAATGTGGTGGGTAATCTGTATAACAGGCAGTGCGTTTGTTTCAGTATTGGGCACGGCATTGGGTATTGCAGGTATGATATACCTGATTTTTTCGTTTGCACTCACCATTTTGTGCTGGGTTTTTAGCATATGGATGTTAAATATGATGTCTAAGAGTTTCGGTAAAGAGGAGGGATTTACTGCCGGACTTGTATTGCTGCCTTTTATCTTTATCCCAATATTAGGTTTTGGTACTTCAAGGTATCAAGGGCCTTACGGCGATCCGGTTCTTTTCAGGGAACATAAGAATCAGAATGGCGACAGGTTTGATTTTGAAAATGATGTATTGGAATGGTTCCTGGTAACCCTCCCTATTTGATTTCATAGCAATACCATCATTGGATCTCAGGCTGTACGGTCTTATAAATAAAGACGTGACTTGTTATGTAGTATCAGTTATATTTATTTACTTCACATTAAAATCTACAACCATGACTGAATTAGGAATAGGCATTGCCGTTATGTTAGTATTGTTTGCCATTTTCTTCCCCATCTTTATCATTCACGTAATTGGTATGTGGAAGGTCTTTAAAAAGGCCGGTTATGAAGGCTGGGAGTGTATTGTGCCCATCTACAACGGACTTATATTTTTGAAGATCATAGGCAAGCCATGGTGGTGGATATTTCTATTTTGTATTCCATATGTCAATGTCGTATTCCTGATCTGGGGCTACAACATGCTGTCGAAAAGCTTTGGTAAAGATGAAGGTTTTACTGTCGGGTTGTTTTTGCTAAGTTTCATATTTGTCCCTATTCTTGGATTTGGCAAAGCGCTGTATCAAGGGCCATATGGAGATCCTATATTATTCAGAGCTTATAAGGATAGGAACGACCCTCAGTTTGATTTTGAAAGAAATGAGTTGGTTTAGATCAATCAGTGAAAAAACAAAGATATTTTGCCTCCCTTTTTATAAGAAGGGAGGCTTTTTTATGCGAGAAACCTCGCCTTCTCTGCCTGGAATTCTTCTTCTGTAAGAATACCATTTGTCTTTAATTCAAACAGTTTTTCCAGAAGTGAATAGTCTCTTGCCGCTACAGGAGCTTGTTTGCCTGGTTCTCCCACTTGTTGCTCAGCTATAATTTTAAGTTGTGCCTGTATAAAACCGGCCATTTTGATCAATTGCTTCTTTAGTGTGTCTTCAACTACCGACTCGTTATTGGCGGTATAAATATGCAGGGACGCGAATAACAGCCCGGATTTTGTGGAGACCGATGATATGGTATTCAAGGGTGTGGTTTCGGTGGTCATTTCACCAAGTATGTTCCTCCGAAAGAATATTATTCGTGAGTCGGTAAGTATCACTACTCCTGAATGGTCCATCTGCTCATTGTGTATCTTTTTCAAGTCGCCCGAAATGATGTAGATCATTATTTCGTCAGGTAAAAGGAGTTTATGCAGGTGACTGACCTCTGATGTTACCCAGATCAGTTCTGCGCCTAAACGCTTTATCTCTGCTTCTACTTTTTCGGCGGTCCACATAGTGAAAGATGATGTGTTAGATTTTAATGGTAGATGAGTATTACCCGAGCGGGAAGCTTAGATAAATTTATTGTCCTTAGCTGCTTTTATGGCATCGGCTTTTGAGTGTACATCAAGCTTGTAGTAGATATTCTTGATGTGCGACTTTACAGTTTCGAGGTCTATGAACAGCTCGTCGGCTATGCGCTTACGGCTTTTACCTGTGGCTATCTGCTCCAGTATTTCTGTCTCGCGGCGGGTGAGTGGGGTTGACTCATTGCGCTTAAAAGAGGAGATGACCATGCGCGCTATATTGGCACTCATCGGGCCGCCACCTTCGGTTACTTCCTTTATTGCCGCTACTATCTTTTCCGGTTGTGTATTCTTGGTAAGGTAGCCGCTTGCTCCATTACCCAGTGAACGAAAGATGAGCATTTCCTGCTCATAGACAGTGAGGATAAGTATATGGGTTTCGGGCAGTAATTTCTTTAGCTTGGGTAACGCGTCTATGCCCGAGATGCCCGGTAATTCTACATCGAGTAAGATCACATCGGGGTCGTCACTGACGATCTTTTTAGCTGCTTCTTCGAACGAAGGGTAGGTGCCGACGATCTTATACCCGGTGGTATTGCCTATAAGGAAGGCATACCCTTCGCGGATGGTTTCGTCATCTTCTATAATGGCTACGCGTATATCAAGGTCGTGGTTCATATTCAAAATGTATAGGCAAATTTAAAATAAAAACGACAGCGCAAAGTGACCCTAAAAGGGGGCTTTTATAGAATTATGACATCATTTTTTCCAGCTTCAGGAATCCGTCGGAAGGGTTATGGTTTTCCCAAAGCATCTTATAAACAAGCGTGGCTATTGGTAATGGTATAGAAAATTCCTTTGAGATGGACTGCATGCCTCGTGCCGCGTAGTAACCCTCCGCTACCATGTTCATTTCTAACGTTGCCGCCTTAACTGAGTAGCCCTTGCCTATCATTGTGCCAAAGGTGCGGTTGCGGCTATGCAATGAATAACAAGTTACCAGTAAGTCGCCCAGATATGCACTTGTATGGAAGTCGGGGCGATCATTAGATGGGTGCACCTTCTCGAAATGGCTTTCCAGGAAACGATACATTTCGCGGTAGCAATTAGTTATATATACACTGAGGAAGTTATCGCCATAATCAAGTGCACGGGCTATACCTGCACCTATGGCGTATATATTTTTCAGCACGGCCGCATACTGTGCGCCCCATATATCATTGTTGTGCGTAGTATTGAGATACGTGTTATTGAACGCACTTGCAACAGACTGTGTCAACTCATCATTGAGTCCTGAGAATGTAAGATAAGAAAGTCTTTCATCAGCTACTTCTTCGGCATGGCATGGCCCTGTGATGGAAATGTATCTATCTAATGGAGTGCCAAATTTGCTGGTGAGGAAGTCGTTGAGCAACAGGTTGCTGTCGGGTAGTATACCCTTGATGGCAGAGATGATGTTCTTCTGCTGCCATACACTTTTATCTGCCTGCTCTATAACACCCTGCGCATATGCTGAAGGAACCGCGACCAAAACAGTATCGCACTTATCCAGCACATACCCGAGATTGGCAGAAGGCATAATGGTCTCGGGCATAAAGCGCACCGAAGTAAGATAATGGGGATTGTGTTGGCGGTTGGTGAGACCTTTAATAGCTTCCTCATTGCGTACCCACCAGTGAATGGCATGGCCATTATCTGTGAGTATCTTAGCCAGTGCTGTGCCCCAGCTACCATTACCTATTATACCTATTTGTCCCAGTTTACTGCTCAAGATATGTTGTGTTATAGTAACTTAAAAATAGTGTTTTATCCACAATCGGCATAGTACGCAGATTGTGATTTTCAAGGTAAACTCTAGATTTGCGGGAGTTTATTCTTTTGCCTTGGCGTCGAACAACTCATCTTTACCTACAGGTTTTACTTTGCTCTTATCCGATAGCAGACGAGCGATAGCGCCGTATGGAGCTATGACCACTTCTTCATTTTCTTTCAGCCCGCCGGTTATTTCAAGATATGTATTGTCCTGTAGTCCTGTCTTTACATCGCGGAGGCTTACCTGCTGGGTTTTGCTGTCGTAGACAAATACAACCTGTCTTACTTTATCCACTATTTTGTTCTCTGCATTCTTCTTTATTACACTGTCAGACCATTCGCGGGTAGTAACGGCATTGACGGGTACCGAAAGGATGTTGGTCTGCCTGTTGGTCTGTATCTCTACTGATGATGACATACCCGGCTTGAACGGGAACTTGCCCTTAGGAAGGGTAGCTGTAAGATCGGCATAACTTGATGGTAAGATAAGAATGTGTACGGTATAATTTGTTACCTGGTCGCTGGTAGAAGTAACCGTTGTTTTGGCGCTAACGGCTATCTTAGATACTACACCGGTGAACTTACGGTTGCGGTAAGCATCTGTCTCTACCATTGTGGTATCGCCAATTTTCACCTTG
>CANBQQ010000264.1 GCA_947371715.1 Flavipsychrobacter stenotrophus | reverse complement strand
GACCCCGCTCGACTTCCTCGATTTCCGCGACCTCCTTCGCCCGGCTTCCGGCTTCCAGAGCATACAGTTCAAGATGATCGAAGCTACACTGGGTCTGAAGTACGACGCACGCCATGGCAAAGCCTATTACTTGTCTCAACTTACCGAGGCCGATGTAAACCGCGTAAAGCAGGCGGAAAGTGAAGTATCACTACTTACCTTGCTCAACAGCTGGCTGGAACGTATGCCATTTACCAAAAACACAGAATACTGGGAAAACAACACCGGTAACTTCTGGACCAACTACCGCGAGGCATATAAGAACAGCCTGAGCGAGATAGAGCAGGTAAATATGAAACTGTTCGATACCTTGTTTACCAACGATGCAGAGTACCCTGATGGTCGCTCATTCAGTGCCGATGCCAGCCGCAGCGCATTGTTCATCATGCTCTACAGAGACCATCCGCTATTGCAACTACCATACAACCTGCTCAGCCTGTTGCTGGAGATAGACCAGAACCTCAGCATGTGGCGACACAGGCACATACACATGGTACAGCGCACCATTGGCAAGCGCGTAGGTACAGGTGGCAGCACAGGTGCAGAATACCTGAAGGGTGCCGCCGATAGCCACTATATATTCAAAGAACTAGCCGAACTCACCTCATTCCTTCTTCCCCGCAACATGCTGCCAAAGCTTCCCGAAGCACTGGTAAAAGATCTGGGATATTGTAATTAGTTGTAAGTCGAAAGTTATAAGTCGTAAGTCTTTAGTAAATAGTAAAAGGTAGTGAGCTCAGCTTTCTACCTTTTACTGTTATTATGGCAGTACTACATCAGTACACTCACACTCACACCCACACTTACACTCTCACCCACACCCACACTCCGAGGACTTACGACTTATAACTTACGACTTACGACAAAAAGAAGATATCCACATTTTGTTAATGTCCTTTGCCGGTCAAAAGCCCCGTTGTAAATTGCACTCGAAAAACTAACCACTTGTGCGGACTCTGGTAGAGACGCAATTGTCATCCTGAGTTTTTATCGAAGGGTGCGTCTCCAAAGCGGCAGAGCCACACAAAAAGTGGCAGAAAGTGGCAAAAAGTGGCAGAAAGTGGCAGAAAGTAGCAGTTCGTTAAAATCCGCCAAAAACCTTACCTACAAACACATACCGCCAAAAAAACCAAGCGCAAACTGCCACTTTTATGAAAAACTGCCACTTTTCCGCCCCCCCTCAATTAACCCGCAACAACCAAAGCTTTTTACCTTCTACTTTAGACTTAATACTCTCTATAAAAATCCTTAACTTTATTACCACTCACCAAACACACCATCATGGAAAAGCAAGTTCACTACGGACCAGTTGTGGAAGCACTCGAAGCATTTAAGAAACAAGGCTTCACCAACAACTTCAGCTTTCGTGAGGAAGGTATTGGCTACACCGGCGGTATATATATGCCCGAAGAACTAAAGATAGTTGATGTCTATCGCTACGAAGGCGATTCCGACCCCGATGAAGAATCAGCTGTATATGCGCTCATCTCCCGCGAAGGTAAAAAAGGTGTGTTGGTTACCGGCTATGGCGTATCATCAGAAACCTCTTACCAACAACTATTGGAGCGTATTGAGTGGACTGAAAAGTAATTCCTCATGCACTGGAATTTGCACATTCCATGTCGTGACCCCGTTTAGTCGATCAAATTGATTTAGGCAAATGAACAAATTCTGAAAGCCAGCATACCTGTAGGCTGAGGCGATATAAATAGCGATGAGTTTCAGATACATGTCATATAGATTAGGTGCAAGCCACATGTCATGATGCCGAAGGTATCATATGTCTATAGCAAAATCAGATCGAAAATCGAATCGATGCCGAAGGTATCGCATGTCTAAATAAGCAAATTTGCCTTAACCAAGTACCATTCGGGATTCAACCTTTTGTAGAATAATACCCTAAAGACATAATTATGCAAGCCGACAACCCAATACTTATAATATAAAAGACCCCATCTCACTTATGATTAATATTCCGCTCTGTATTAATATGGTAGGTATAGTTCGTAGTAACGATGATGTCGTTACAGTCAAAATGCTTCACCACCCCATTGTCTTGTAGGGTCACCACCCAGCACGTATTTTGATGCATACCATAATCAATAAGAAAAATGGCATGCCCCCGGCCCAGCGGCGTATCTACAAGTATCGTCGGATTAAGTTGCAGTATCATAATACAGTGACCATAAAAAATACCATGCCACTTCCACAAGTCTCATAATCCCCTTAATTTAGTTCTATGAAAACCCTCCAACGAATTGTCATTATTGCCTTGCTCATTAGTTGCTGCACAGTATCAATTGCACAGCAACCTAAGGTAATGAAGCCCACCACAAAAAGTGGTAAGACCAACGCCATGCAGATGGAGTACGCAGGTGGTCGTTACGATGTATTTATAGTCAACTACCCCACACAAAACATTCAGCTTTTCTGGAAGGGAGCCAACGGAGCCATCTTAAGAAGCCTGGGTAATCCGAAGGCCTATACCGCATCAAAAGGGAAAAAATTGCTCTTTGCCGCCAACGCCGGCATGTACACTACTGAAAATGGGCCAAAAGGGTTATACATAGAAAACGGAAAAGAACTTAGACGGATAGACATGAAAAAAGGACCAAAGACAAACTTCTATATGCAGCCCAATGGTGTTTTCTACACCACCGCCCAACATGCTTATATAACAACATCCGAGACATTCAACAAAAAGGAAAAGGTACTATTCGCTACCCAATCCGGCCCAATGCTCGTAGTTGATGGCGCAGTCAATAGTCAGTTCACCAAAGGCTCGGCCAATGTGAACATCCGCAATGGCGTAGGTGTAGACAAAGAAGGCCGGGTTTATTTTGTTATATCAGATGGCTTGGTCAACCTGTATGACTTTGCTATGATCTTTAAAGACAAGTTACATTGCCAGCAGGCCCTCTTCCTCGATGGCGGCATCAGCCGTACCTATCTGCCGGAATTGAAACGTATGGACCTGGATGGTGATTTTGGGGTAATGCTGGGGGTGACTGAATAATCCTACAACGGGTTTTTCACCCTATCCACTATACTTTCAACATATGCCATTCGCATCTTTTCAGACCAGATATCAATTTCAAATAAAAATCTATGTTCATCAGAAATAATCCGAACACTAATATTTTTATCTCCCTTAGCCCACCTCATGAGCATAGACTCATCGTTCGGCGCACCAATTTCTATGGTTGAATCCACTTCCACAGAGTGACCATACTTTTCACTAAACATATAAATGCAGTCGGCTACCGTTTTATACACACTGTCATATTCAGACCAATTGTGTACATCACCAACTATCTTGATTTCCATTAATCCCTCGTCAAAGTAATAAGGATCAATATGGTCATACTTAAAATCGTTTATAGAGTAGTCATTAATTCGGTTGAATCCATCGATCGCCTGTACAACTTCTTCTGCATGGCTACCAAATCGTGCCCCGGCGAGAGGCGTGATCTGCTCCACACTATCTGCAACTCTTCTTATTGCCGTTAGGGAATCAAGTGCCAGCTTTCGTTGTTCTTGTTCAACGTTTCTGCAGCCGGTGTGCGTGTATGCCACTACCAGGAGGGCAAACAGGAGGAATTTAAACTTCATGGTGGTGATAATTAGGAATGCTAAATAAGAAAACGAAAATACAAAATTGAATGAAAGCGTATAGGCTGTTCGAGATTAATTAATGAATTAATGTGGTTATATGTATCACTATTGTTTTGTTCAGCAAAGCCCTGCCTTATGATCACCTTATCACCCATATCACAATAAAACCTTAACGCGCTCATATCCCACTAATAACACGTACCTTTGCACCCTTAAATTAAATTTTAATTAAATGTCTGGTTTTACAGTTGCAATAGTAGGAAGGCCCAATGTAGGTAAGTCAACTTTATTCAATCGCTTGTTAGAACAGCGCAAGGCTATTGTTGATGATGTGAGCGGTGTAACCCGCGATCGCCAGTACGGTATTGCCGACTGGGCAGGAAAGGTATTCAATGTTATCGATACAGGTGGTTTCGTTAGCCGGTCTGAAGATGTATTTGAGCGCGAAATACGCAAGCAGGTACATATAGCCGTTGATGAAGCTGATCTTATATTATTTGTCTGCGATACCACCACAGGTATCACCGGCCAGGACCAGGATATGGCCGACCTCCTCAGGCGCTCTACCAAACCGGTATTACTTGTGGTTAACAAAGTAGATAACCCCGAACGAGCTTTATACGCTACAGAATTTTACTCTCTGGGCTTCGACAATACATTCATGATCTCCTCTATCTCAGGAAGCGGCAGTGGTGAATTGCTGGATGAAGTAGTTACGCATATCAAGGACGATGAAGAACCTACCGAGAACCTGGATGCAGAAGGCAACCCGTTGCCTAAATTTGCCATCATAGGCCAGCCCAATGCAGGTAAGTCTACCCTGTTGAATGCTTTGATCAATCAGGAACGTACCATTGTATCAGATATTGCAGGTACTACCCGCGATACTATTCATACGCACTACAAGCTGTTCGGTAAAGAATTCATGCTGATAGATACCGCCGGTATCCGTAAGAAAAAGAACGTGCATGAAGATCTGGAGTTCTACTCCGTTATCCGTGCTATACGCGCTATGGATGAAGCAGACGTTTGTATGATGCTGATAGATGCAAGCGTAGGTGTTACCGCGCAGGATGTAAGTATCTTCAGTTTGGCTACAAGAAAAGGTAAAGGCGTTGTGGTATTGGTCAACAAGTGGGACCTGGTTCCAAAAGAAACTAACACCGCCCGCGACTACGAAAAAATGCTCAAGGAACGTATGGCTCCATTTACCGACTTCCCCGTAATATTCGTATCCGCGTCCGAGAAGACCCGTATTTTCCAGGGTATGGAAAAAGCATTGGAAGTATTCGAGAACCGCACAAGGCGCATAGCTACATCGGTATTGAATGAGGTTATGCTGAAGGAAATCGAAAACTTCCCGCCGCCAATGACCCGTGGTTATGCAGTGAAGATCAAGTTTGTGCAGCAGGTGCCTACGCACGTGCCGTCATTCGCTTTCTATTGCAATCACCCCGATTCTGTTAAGAAACCATACGAGAACTTCCTCGAGAATAAGATCCGCGCACACTTCAGCTTTAGCGGTGTTCCGGTTCGTATCTTTATGAGGCAGAAATAAGAC
>CANBQQ010000263.1 GCA_947371715.1 Flavipsychrobacter stenotrophus | reverse complement strand
AGCACATAAAGGCGATAAAGAAGGAGATATACAGACCCAGGAACATCTTCCAGAAGAGGCCCATTGCATCGCGGTCTACCTGTAGTTTTATTTTGTAAGTGCTATATTCTGTATGTGGAATTTTTATTGCAGAATCGCCAAAAGCTGTTTCATATATTCTCGTGCCGGCCGATATATTCAAACTGTCTATGCGCCAGCCATTGAGCGTAAATCGCGGGTCGAAATGTTTGCCAAAAGTGTCCGGTACGAACACGAGCGATCTTGAGTCGAATTGTGAGTTCTCAATTGCAAATCTCAATTTCTGCCGGTCGAAGGGAAAATTGTTGATCTTCCAATTGTCTTTCATCACACACTGCAGCTTCATCAATATGTATACAACTTCACCTGAAGTGTCAATGGTGGAAAATGATTTGTTGACACTTTTGGCCTGTGGTATTTCAAGGTTTTGCAGAAAGTCGAATTTCCTGTTTTTATATTTTAACCATAACCACAGACTAATACTATATTCCTTCTCCTTAAAATTAATGTCATGTATGCTGGTTATGTAAATGCCACTTTTTACAGTGTCTGGTGGTGCTTGTTGGGCGTTTAAGGTGCTGCATGGAAATAATGTCAGTAAAAGACCGATCAATGTAATGAAGTATTTTAAAGTGCATTTGCCCATAGCTGGCTATAAATTGAATGTTTGTCCAAATGTAACTTATTCATTCTTAAAGACCGTGCCCATAGATATCTGACAAGCGTTGATCAGCCCCAGATATTTGCCCCGTGCGACAACTATTCTACTTTTTAGTTTCATCGCGTTACCATAATATCGGGGTAATATACTGCCCCTTTTTCGGAGCTCAAATCAGCGTTGTTATGTAGAGACATTTTACTGAATTATTACTTCGAATTCGCGTGATACCCTGGTTATCTCTCTTTACATGTAATTGCATGCCGAATTGTTATTAACGGCATGGTCGTATTTCCTACCAAACGTAAAATAGAGACGGGAAAACGCATTAAAATAAAGAATCCGGACTCACTACTCTTTAATAAACTTTCGTACACCTGTGCCGTTTATCTTCACGTAGTACATGCCTGGCGTAAGCCTCGAAATATTCATTTTGACCTCGTTTGCATTGCATTGCTGTGCGAGAACAACAGTGCCGGTCAGATTATAAACCATTACGCTATTAATTTGGGTCTCAGCCTTTATATTTATCTCATTAGTTGCAGGATTCGGAAAGAGCTCAATTCCGCTTTTTTGCTTTGAAATTTGTGGGTCTATCTTTGTGGGTGGTATGTAAAAAATATACCCTGCGCAGGTATCTGAGTATGGCTGAAGCACTGCAGTATCTGGCACTGGTATTATTGTATGAAACGTAGTTGGGCTAAGAATGCCAATGATGTTATTCAGTAATAACGATGCGTTATTTAATACAAATACGTCATTAGTTGGCGGGCAATGCCCTAAGCCTGTACTGTCTGTGTTGAATACTACAAGAGAAAACGAATCCTTTGTAATAGCTGTAAAATACCAGTCATTGGCCGCTTTGAAATATGCAGGACTGAGTACATTTATCTTTCCTCCGAAGTGCCTCGACCAGATCAGATTTCCCATAGTGTCTATTTCCATAAGATGTGGCCCGGTGCTGGCAAGTATATTTCCAGATGGAAGCTCTTGTAAATTGAATTTGTAACCAAATGTTGTATCAATTGTTTTTGCCCACATTAAACCTCCCGTAGAGGATAATTTTCCTATCATTGGTACGTAGCCACCTACCGTAGTGTCATAGTATTTTCCTGCAATAACAATGCTGCCTGAGCTTAGTGTAAACGAGTTGGTTAGTTGCGGAACCGCATAGGTAGTATTGAGCTCTTTACTCCATAACACTACATCTGAGGATGACATTTTTACAATAAACTTCGGCCCCCCTATGTCGCCTGTAAATATGTAATTGCCTGCTCCGTCCATACTAATGCCGGTAAATGACAATAGAGTAGTTGATAAGCCGAAAAAGGACAGGTTTTGTCCCCCTATCACATTCCCTGACGTGTCTATGTCTATGAACATAGGTGTGGTCTGACTGAAGAATGGTAGTCCAAATTCAAAGGTAAACCCCGCGAACCGAATTTTAGATCCGGTGTATACTGCTGACTCTGCAAAAAAGCCATCGGGATTGTCCCACATGATATATTTAGACCAGACTATATTGCCTGCGCTGTCTACTTTTTGGGCAAGAGTGGCTCCCACTTGTGTACCCCACACAACACAGGCTCCGTTAGCTAACGGAATTGTCTGCGGATTCATTCCTGCAAATTCTAATCTCCATTTAGGGACTAATAGAGAGTCGGTCCTCACTATTTGGGTAAGGGCAGAAGTATAGGATTCAAGTGTTTGCGGGTAATAAGCATAGGTGAGCAAATAACCGGCATCGCTTGTACGAACTATCGGACAGCCGATACCAGTGGAGATTGGTGCAAAAGGACGTGGTTGGGGTTGATGATATACTTTACTGAAAAATGTTTGTGCCTGGCTCACTACTGATAATAGCAGAAATACGAGAGTAAGTAAATAACGCATAGTATAGATTTTAGGTATGATAGTGATAATCAAACAATTAATTATAAATGTAATAAAATTTTACTTGTACTCGATCTGTATCGCCTAAGAAAAGTAATGAATAAATCACCCGCTCCAATTAATAATCACTTTCAATACACTCTGTATGCAGGGTTTTTTGTAGATAGTATTTTAAAGCTAACATTTATGCGCAAATACATCGTCTTATTGCCGACTGTTTTACCGGCAATGCGTTAACCAGCATATTACAGTATCCAGTTTTATCAAAACGATCCAATGCAGCCATCATACGGTTGCCGGTTTGTACTGCGGGATGGTTAATCTCTTCGGCATCAGTTATGGGCGTCAACTATACTTCACATCTTTCGCAAAATTTATGGGTACTATTCTCTTTAAACCTGGGGCTGATACGTTCGGGAGGCGTTATTTTAGGTAGTATTACAGCATGTGCTTTAGTACGTATAACAGATCGGGTAAAGTAGTGTATTGATTACTCGCCATTTTGTTATGGCATCAGCACCTTGCCATGTTGCTTTAGTATTTGCTTTTCGCCATTATATATGGTAATATCTGCGGGTTTGGACGTTGTAGCGCCCATTTCATCAATATAGCACTCATAAGTATAGCCGGCATTTGTAAATTTATATGAATGGTTGCCTCCTGTTCCATCAAAGTCGAGAGTGCCTTTATTTACAATCAGGTCAGGCTTGTCGCCAGTCTTCGCTGTTAACGACCAGGATGCGTATCTATATTCTCCTTCGGCTATTTCATCAATTCTTATTCTGTATTTTTTAGTTTCCAGTATCAATACCGGACGTATAAATTGGCGCAAAGATTCATGCAGCTTTTTGCGTTCTGCAGCTATCAGTTGATCCCTCCTTATTCTTTCTCCCTTGTTCTGGTAGTTAACAGCAATAAGGCGGCCTTTGTCATCCAGCCATATGTCGCCATTAAAAAGCATGATCCCTCTCCACCCAACTTCCGACCAATCATTTTTAGGGTTCGATTTGCCGATCGCCTTTACTATACTATCATCAAACACCTCATTGAACCGCTTTATCATGTCCTCTTTATTTTTGATAGCGGGTAGTGGATATTGGCGGCGTAAAGGGTATTGCGTAATTGCCGCCAGCTTTGCGATCTGTTTATGACCTACCATATCAATGAAATTTTGTATGGCTCTTTGCTGTTGAATTTCTGCTGAAGTTTTACGTTGACAATATGCGTGAAGGGTAGTGCACAATAGTGCTGCTGTAAGGATCAGATACTTTTTCATTTTATTACGAGTATCCGGTAAAGGTAGAAAAAGAGGATAAGAAGTTTGTGCGTGGCATAGCATAAAGCATGAAAGAGGATGAATACTTCACTTATGCGTGTTTCAGTTCTTAAATTGGAGCCAACTATCGGTTCAGATATTTCCTAACCCTGCCGGCGATTACATAAATGTTATCTCATCTGCCGCAATAGCTAAAATTTCTATAGCCGATGTAACAGGAAGAGTATTAATTCAGGTAGAAAATAATAGTACGACACAGCTTGATATTTCCAAATTATCAACCAGGGTTTACTTTTTAAACTTACAAATGGAAAATGGCGAATTGACCTCGTATAAGATAATCAAGCAATAGTTATTGTTTGTCTGTTTAGTTTAAGAGCCATCACAGGGGTTACAACCAGGTGATGGCTTTTTTCATGTCAATTGCCAGCACCAAGGGTTATGTTGACAGACATACCTCGTAATCCAATTTCTTTCCGTTGGCTGCCATTCAGTTATTCCCCGGCTATATAATAGCTGTTATTTAGTTCACGGTCATACTCCGGTGGTATATTTTTTGTTTGGGTAAATGAAGCAGTAAAAAGTGGGGCAATTGTGCGGCCCTACCTGCATTTTATCTATAATAAACCATGCGCGAAAAACTGCTGAATATATTTTCTGTCTTTAAAGAGTCCGGCAAGTTGCTGGCAGCTAATGATCCGCTGCGTATGGCGGGTGCTACAGCCTTCTTTACCACGTTTGCATTGCCACCCATGTTGATGATCATTGTAAGGGCATTAGGCTTGTTCTTTGACAGGCGCACTGTGGGCCGGCAGATACTGGACAAGGTGGGTAGTGTGTTGGGTAACGATGGCCGTGAACAGATCCTTTCGGTGATCAAGGCAGTGCGTAGTTTTCGCCTCCAACCCTTTGCTACTGTGCTGGTTTTTATTTTCCTGCTTTTTGTTGCCACTACACTGTTCATGGTCATCAAAGACTCTGTTAATCAACTATGGCGTATACGGGTCAATAAAAAGCGACACATACTTTCTATTCTTTTGTCTCGGCTTAAGGCCATCGGGTTTATTCTGTTTACCGGGGTGTTGTTCCTTGCTGTTATGGCTATAGAACTGGTGCAGGCCTACTTTGGTCCCTATCTTTCAGAGCTGTCACCAAGGTTGGGTAGTTATGCCCACGGTTTGCTTAATCCGGTTGTAGCATTAGTTGTTGTCAGCACATGGTTCTTTGTACTCCTCAGGTTTCTGCCCGATGGCCGACCTAAATTGCGTAGTAGTCTTGCGGGGGCTTTGGTTGCCGGAGTACTCTTCAGTGTCGGTAAGTACATTCTTTCCTGGGGACTGTCGGGCAATATTAAAGAGATATACGGAGGTTCAGGCTCGTTGGTCTTGATT
>CANBQQ010000262.1 GCA_947371715.1 Flavipsychrobacter stenotrophus | reverse complement strand
CTACTCAATCGGTGGGCTGCGGTCCGTTAAGTGCATCGCATGTGGTTACTGTCAATGCTTTGCCGGATGCGGGCGATATAACCGGCCCAACCGGCACGTGTGTGGGAACTCCGATTACATTGACTGCCTCAGTAACCGGTGGTAGCTGGTATAATACAAATGCCCTTATTGCTACTCATTCACCTTCGGCCTCTATAGACGTTGTGACCGGGGCCAACATTGGTGCAGATACCATATTGTATGTTGTCACTTCGCCAACTTGTGGTAATGATACTGCTATTAAAGAATTAGGTATAGTAGCTGCAAATACCTCTTTGCCTATTATCGGTGATACAACAGTTTGTGTCAATGACACGATCATTTTGTCTAACAGTGCTTCAGGTGGTTCGTGGTTAAGCAGTAATACAGCCGTAGCAACGGTAGACGCTGCCACAGGTAAAGTTACCGGCGTAACGGCTGGTAATGTTACTATATCATACACCGTTACTTATTCCTGCGGGCCTGTTGATACATTCATCAATATAAGGGTTAAACCTCTGCCTGTATCAGGTGTCGTTTCAGGTCCAACATTTATGTGTATCGGGTCGCAGATAACTTTAACCGTTTCCGGTGCTAGTGATACCGGCCATTGGACGAGTAGCAACCCGGCTGTTGCGTCTGTGCTGTCTTCAACCGGTGTGGCTACGGGTATTGCGGCTGGTGTAGATACTATTTTCTTTAGTGTTACATCGGGTTGCGGTACAGCAAGTTCATTTATTTTAGACACTGTCTTTGCAGTGCCTCCGGTAGATAGCATTACAGGTGCTATGTCAGTTTGCCCGGGTGCGATACTTACATTGTCGTCAACTGGCGGTGGTATATCAGGTGCGTGGAATACAAGTAATGCGGCAATTGCCACTGTTACAGGTGGGGTAGTTACCGCTATCAATTCCGGTACGGCAATTATCTCTTATACCGTGCTTAATGTGTGTGGTTTGTTTACAGATACTGCCGCGGTTTTGGTTTATCCGCATCCTGTTGTCAATCCGCTTTCGGATCAGGCGGTTTGCAATGGGGGTACATTCAATACAGTATTTACCGGTCCTGTTGCAGCAACTACATTCACATGGACCAATAGTAACACAGTGATCGGTTTAGGTGCATCTGGAGCTAATGATACTTTGATCTTTGTAGCCGTCAATACTACCGATTCTGTCATCAGCGGATCGGTAATTGTTACACCTCAGGCCAATGGCTGTATAGGCAGTAACGATACTTTCACTATTTCTGTAGAGCCTACTCCTGTGTTATCTACACCGCTAGCGCACACCATTTGCGATAGTGCTGCATTCTTCTACGTACCCGGCACAACTACCGCCGCAGTTACCTATACATGGACGCGTGATGCTGTTGCCGGTGTGATCAACAGCCCGGGAGCGGGTGCTGATACCATAAATGAAGTATTATTCAACAATACACTCTTGCCGGTTACAGTTACCTATGTATACACACTTACGGTAAATGGTTGTACCAATGTGCAGACATTGACTGTTACAGTTAATCCTCGTTCAGAACTTACCAGCTCTCTTACTCCTGCCGATGTGTGCAGTCACTCACTTTTTTCTTATTCTCCGTCGGCTACCATTCCCGGTACTACCTTCACGTGGCATCGTTCGTTGGTGGCAGGCATCAGTAATTTTGCAGCCAGTGGGGTAGACAATCCTAATGAAGTATTGAAGAATACTACGATCACCACTATCGCTGTACCGTATGTATTTACATCTTCAGCTTATGGATGTTCGTATGCACAGATCGTTACCGTCAATGTTAAACCAAGACCGGTTCTTTCAAGTATTACCAGCGATACTATCTGCAGCCGTACACCATTCAACTATACGCCAACAAGTACTTTAACAAGCACCACGTTTGCCTGGACGAGGCCCGTGGTTGTCAACATCATCCCTTTAACCTCATCTGGCACAGGCGCTATCCATGATACCCTGGCTAATACATCTACATTGGGGAGCGTGAATGCAGTTTACGTTTATACGCTTACAGCTAATGGTTGTGTAAATACACAGAACGTTGTTGCAACAGTGAACCCGGCAGCATCGCCCATTCCTGTTATCACAACAAAATCTCCTGATGCTGTTTGTGCCAATACGCTGTATCAGAATTTCGGTACATCATTGCAGCCATCCGATCCAAGTGTTCAGTTTATCTGGACGGCAACTAATGCATCAGTGTATGCTACAGGCAGTAACGACCAGTATTGCCTCGTTAACTTCCCTACGCCAGGAAATGCTGTTGTAACAGTAACTGCCAATGTAATAGGTTTCAACTGTTATCTGAAAGACACCTTTGCAGTTAACGTTAGTTCATCATACTCAGAGCAGCCTGTTGTTCTATACCTGAACAATATTCAGTTCGTCTGCCTGCCAAGTAACATGGATACCTATCAATGGGGTTATGACAATACACAGCTAGACTCTACCATTCTCACCGGCGAAGTAAGCCAGGATTATGTGAATACAGCGCCGGATTTCAGTAACAAGTACTATTGGGTAATGACTACTCATAATGGTTGTACGCAAAAAACTTACTATAAGGTGCCTGTGGGTATTGAAGAGGCTAACGGACAGGTAGCTGCCATTAAACTTTACCCTAACCCTGCAACTGACATGATAACTGTAGAATTGTCTGGTATGCATACCAGCGATATCACTACCGGTATCTACGACATTACCGGGCGTAGAATAAGCACTACTTCAATGATCGGCAACAAGGCTACGCTCAGTGTTAATGGCCTGTCGGCCGGTGTATACATGGTAGATTGCTACCACGATGGTATTAAGATTGCAACAACAAGATTTGTAAAAAATTAAGATAAAGGAATAAAGAAATTAAGATGAAGAAAGTTTTTCTATTATTAATGGTGTTGTGTGGTTCGTTGCTTACACATGCACAAGGCTTTGCCAACTATGCAGATAGCATGTTGTCGCGCTGGTGCATTGATGTGAACGGCAGGGGAGGGTTACTCAGTCAGAATTATACATCACTGTATACACTCGACAATTATGCTCAGAACATTAACAGCAACACGGGTACGCTCAAATTTAAGAACGGATACAATGTAGGTGGTGAGCTGCAGGTAGGGTACTTCTTCGGCCGCAAGCGTCATTGGGGTGTAGGTACAGGTATCAACTATACTTCTATGGTTGGCGATATTACTGTTGATGGTTACCATGTAGAGTATCGTGCAGTTGATTTTAAAGACAATGTGTACAGGCAGGTAGTTACGGCAAACAATGTTGCTGAGCACATGGAGATGACTGGTTTCAACATACCAGTACTGTTAAAGTATAAGAATCGCTGGTCAAAACACTGGGGTTTTACTGCAGATGGTGGATTGATGTTGGGTGTACAAAGAAGTAACTTCTGGAAGGCGGATGCCTCATTCAATTATGAGGCTATTTATAAGTTCACTGACCTTACACACACAGTATACGATGATGCCCCGGTTGCCAACGTGGAAGATTATTTCATCACCCGTGCTAACTGGCTAAAGAATAATCATAATGGCGATGTACAGGCTTATTTCAACGACCTGAATAGTAAAGGATATAACGTAGGGCTGAATGTAAAACCGGGCTTAGGTTCAGGTAAGACCACTTTTAGCTCTGTTACGTTGGGCGTACTCTTAAAGCCCTCTTTCAACTTGTTCTTGTCTGACAATGTAGCGCTCGACTTTGGTGTGTATTATATGTTCCAGCCATTTAAGGGTGGTGCAGATCGTGGGTATACACTTACGGCTAAAGTTGGTGACTATAATACAGTGTTGAATAGCGTATCAACTGCCAATACACAGTCTTACGGTGTCAACATAGGTGCACGTTTCTTCCTGGGTCGCAGGCCTAAGGATAGGGATCACGATGGTGTACCTGATAAGAAAGACCTTTGTCCTGATGATTCAGGATTGGTATTGTTGCAGGGTTGCCCCGATAGGGATGGTGATGGTATCACAGATAAGAACGACTCTTGCCCTGATGTAAAGGGCCTTATTAAGTTCAATGGCTGCCCCGATACAGACAAGGATGGTATAGAAGACAAGAAAGATGATTGTCCTTTTGATGCCGGATTGAAACAATTTAATGGCTGCCCCGACAGGGACAAGGACGGTGTAATAGACAAGAACGATGCATGTCCTGATGTGCCTGGTGAAGTACAGTACCGTGGCTGCCCGGATAGCGATGCCGATGGTATTCCTGATCCCGAAGATCATTGCCCTACAGTGCCTGGTCCGGTAAGTAATTTTGGTTGTCCTGAAGGTTCTGGTACACACGGTAGTAATGTTGATTCGCTCAAAGATGTCGATCCGTCAACTCCAATATTGTTTGATATCAATAAGACTTCGATCAAGAAAGAATCAATGCCGGTGTTAGAGAAGGCAGCAAGATTGATGAAAGAAGGGAAAGACATTACTATCAACATCGGAGGCTTTACCGACAACACTGGTCCTGAAGATTACAACCAGGGCTTGTCAATTATGAGAGGTATGGCGGTGAAGCTGGAATTGGTAAGAATGGGTGTGAAATTCGAAGCTGTTAAGGTAACCGGTTATGGTGAAAAGAAACCCGCGGCGCCAAACAACACGCCGGAAGGAAGAAGGAAAAACCGCAGAGCGGTTATGAATGTAGGAAAGTAAAATAAACATGTATAACAAAAATGGCCATCACAAAATGATGGCCATTTTTATTTTTATAGTTAACCTATAGTCCCCCGGCACTGCAGTTGCAGACACTGTCCGGTATTTACTTGAATAATTCTCATTGACATTGACTGCGCTTCTGTCGTATATCATCCACATTTTGTCGCATACCGATAACAACAAATTGTACTCATTTACTATGTTTGTCTAAATAACTGCAACATGGCAAAAGAACCACGTATAGCCGCAAAGTCTGTTGACGAGTACTTGGCTGCATTACCCGACGACGTAATGCAGCTGCTGGAAAAACTGCGCAAAACGATCAAAGAAGCCGCCCCGAAAGCTGAAGAGTCTATAAGCTATCAGATACCTACCTACAAACAAAACGGGCCGGTTATCTTCTTTGCGGCATTCAAAAACCACTGCTCTTTGCTGCCTGTAGATAAAGATGTTCAGGAACTCTTTGCTAAAGAATTGGAAGGCTATAAGATCAACAATTATACAGTTCAATTTACAGTTCAGAATCCATTGCCTTCTCCCCTTGTAAAGAAAATAGTAAAG
>CANBQQ010000261.1 GCA_947371715.1 Flavipsychrobacter stenotrophus | reverse complement strand
CACATCGTTGCTGAGCAGGTTGTAGGTCCTACATTGGGTGCTGAGAACATTGACAAGGGTATCAACTCATTGGCTTTGTCTTTCATAGTGATCTTCGCTTTGATGCTGATCTACTACAATACCGGTGGTATAGTAGCTGACATCTCTCTTATCCTTAACCTGTTGTTCACTATCGGTATCTTGTCAATGTCTTCATTGCATGCTACTTTGACTATGGCGGGTATTGCTGGTCTGGTACTGACCATTGGTATGGCCGTGGATACGAACGTTATCATATTTGAGCGTATCAAGGAAGAACTGTTATCAGGTAAGAGTTATAAGGATGCGGTAGAAGAAGGTTATAAGAGGTCTTATGCGCCTGTATTTGATGGTCACATCACTACTTTGATCACTGCCGTTATCTTGTTCATATTTGGTTTAGGTCCGGTAAGAGGTTTCGCAACTACACAGATCATTGGTATCCTGTTGTCTTTGTTCTGCGGTATCCTGGTATCTCGCCTGATCACTGATATCTACACTAAGCGTGAGCGTCACTTCAACTATTTCACAGGTTTGTCTAAGTCTATCTTTAAGAAGGCACACTTTAAGTTTGTTGAAGCAAGAAAGTATACTTACGTTATTTCTTCTATCATGTTCCTGGTAGGTATCAGCACTTACTGGCATGGTTTCAACAAGGGTGTTGAATTCAGCGGAGGTCGTAGCTACAAGGTGAAGTTTGAAAAGGCATATTCTACTGAAGATGTAAAGAAGAAACTGAAACCTTACTTCCTCGATTATCCTGCTGTTAAGACCATTGGTACAGACAAGCAGCTGGATATCACTACAGGCTACATGATCACCGATGCAGGTCAGAATGTAGACAAGCAGGTAGAAGAGAAGTTGTTTGAAGGTTTGACCAAGGAGAACCTGATACCATCTAATACTACTATGGATGAGTTCAAGAGGAAGTATCTGCAGCAGTCAACAACTGTATTGCCTACTATCTCTGATGATCTGAAGCGTGGTGCATGGAAGGCAACAGCAATATCTCTGTTCGCTATCTTCATCTACATCTTGCTTCGTTTCCGCAAGTGGCAGTATTCACTGGGTACCGTGCTTTCATTGTTGCACGATATCGCGGTTACATTGGCTATCTTCTCTTACTTCAAGGGTGTTGTACCTTTCGCACTGGAAATTGACCAGCACTTTATTGCTGCGATATTGACAGTATGTGGTTTCTCAATGAATGACACGGTTATCGTATTTGACCGTATCCGTGAGTACTTCCGCAAGTCGCCTAATGAAGATAAGGTTACAGTTATCAACCGTGCGATCAATGATACATTGAGCCGTACTATCATGACGTCACTGACAGTATTCATTACCCTGGTTATCCTGTTCTTTGTAGGTGGTGAGGCAACTAAGGGCTTTGCATTTGCAATGATGATAGGTGTGATCACCGGTACTTACTCTTCTATCTTCGTGGCAGCTCCGGTACTTGTAGATATGGACAAGAGCGGATCACTGAAAGTAGAAAGTGATGCTGAAGCTCGTATTGAAGAGCTGAAGAAACTGGCTTAATTTACTAAAGTATATCAATAGCAGAACCCGTAGCATAATCGCTACGGGTTCTTTGTTTTTAAGAATTCCTACACATCTCCAATGCTAGCTTTCGTGGCGTTGCATCACACACTCTCCTCCTTTTGAAGGTGCCGGACACGGCGCGAGCGTAGCTCTGTACCCAGGCATTCGGCATTTCTGCCGAAGCCAGGGGGAGGTGGTTATTATCGGTGGAGATTTTATGAAAGTTATAATAGTTGAATAACGGTTTCTTATGGCAGCAAATGCGTAACTTCGTGCTGTTCTTTGCGACAACCGTACCGGGGCCGACCGGTTTTGACAGCATAGGGCAGGGTCTGTAAGCATGTCGTGCGTTGTGTAATTAGCACGTAAATCTGAATACCCAAACCATATAAGGCGAATATTCTTACGCCATGGCTGCCTAATCAGAGATTAGACACCCTTTATAGCCGCCGGGAAGGTTGCCTGTGACCGTCCCCGCCGCCGAATCAACAAAATACGGGATAGGTTGTGCAACGCTGTGATGTACGAATGAAAATCAAAACAGATAGGGAAGGGGTAGGTATGTTCCTGTCCGGCTTCGTCCCGAGACCCAATCAGGAAATACACATGTAGAAAGCTTATCGGGCATATGTTTGGACGCGGGTTCGACTCCCGCCGGCTCCACAAAAAGAGAAAGGGTGCGCAGAGCGAGAGCGATGCCACCCTTTCTCTTTTTCCCTCCGCTCCCGCTCTGTTCCTCGCTCTAAAACTCAAGTTGTCCGAAACCGCTCCAAATCCTCAACATAAAAGTTCGACAAATCCCCGCCCTATAATTTTCTTCACGCCTCTATCCCCGCACTAAAAACTATTGATTGCTAACGGCAACTCAATGCTCATAATGCCACCTCACCAATTGCCAGTTCCTATCCATAGAATCCTGGGGGTGATATTGTCTGATCTGCACAATACCTGCGTCTGCATTGAAGAGGTAATGATCGTTGTAGTCGTAAGTCTCGGCAGTATTATACTTAATGTGGTGAGTGTAGTTTATTCCTATTACATCGGTGAAGGTTTGGCCGTTCATCACCAATACAACAGTGGTAGGAATGGGTGCCATTGAGTGGCTGATATATCCTATGGCTGTAGTGTCGTGGTTGGAGCCTATAGAACCCTGGTAAGATGTGCCACGCATAGTAGAGAAAGGATAATAGAAGGGCGGGGAGTACTCTATTTTGTCGCCGCTTAGAGAATACAATCCGTTGGCCGAGTGGGCATTGGGATGGGAATAGCTTAAGAGAAAGCCACTTTTCCATAGGAAGAATTTGTATGAAAATGAGTCAGCGTCAAATCCCGGTGTCAGGCTTTTCTGTATAATGCTAATGGTTATCTGCTCGCCATCGGTATAGTCTAAATAGGTATGGTCTACAGCATGAACTACGGCATAATCCGCAACATAGAAACTGTCTGTTCTTCCGCTTGCAGAGTCTTTCATTACCCAGTATGTACCCACCTCGTACCCAAAATCCTTTTTTAGGGCGGCATCTACAAACGTATATTTTGTAAAGTGACTGCAACCGCACAATGAGATCATAAATAGTAACGAGATAAATGCTGCTTTTTTCAAGAGTTCATATTTATATATACAGCCAAATTACATTTTTTCTGTTGCCTGACTGATTGTTTAACAGGTAACTGCGTATATTTTTCGGGTTGTTGTTATGTTATTTTCAGTTCCTTATCGTATCCGCATTGTGGCTATGTGTTCCCATTTTCAACATTTTTTCCATCAACCTTTACAAACTATTACCAACAGTAAAGAATATTAATTATCTTGCCTGCTATTAGCGTTAAATAATAGTTTGCTTTTATTACTTTTACTGCGATAGAAAAAATCTAATGATGAAAAATATGTTGAAAAACATTCTTCTTGTGTGCCTGCTCGCTATGCCGGCCGGCCTTTTCGCTCAAACGATCAACAGGGCTGAATTGTTGGATAAGACCTGGTATTTTGTGGGTATGAAGTGCCAGGACAAAGTAACCAGCACTAATGACGGACACTTCATCAGCTACTTCTCTACGCTGAAGATGGTTGCCAGCAATGGTAACAACCTTAACTACGGTACTTACGAAAGAAACTACAGAGATGTACGCGATAATCCGCATGAAGCAGGTACTTACTCTATTACTACCGATGAAGTAGGCAATGTAGTATTGACACTCAGAAAATCTAAGACAGGCGTTACATCTAAGTACACTGTACCAATGGTAGAAACTAACCACCTTACTCTGATAAGGATAGATGAAGGTGACAAGTGCAATACCAGCTACGCAATAGCTCCATAGTCTTACAATTTGTAATTAAAATATTGAACGCCCTGCTATATTGCGGGGCGTTTTTGTAAATTGCTATTTCAAAATTTTATTGCCATGAACAGGATAGAACAGATATTTAAGAACAACGAAGAGTGGATACAGGAAAAGCTCTCTATTGACAAAGACTATTTTGAGAATCTTGCTAAGGGGCAGAGTCCTGAGTTTCTGTATATTGGTTGTTCAGACAGCCGTGTTACTGCCGAGGAGCTGATGGGCCTACGACCGGGCGAGGCTTTCATTCACCGCAACATTGCCAACCTGGTCAATAATGTAGATCTGAATGTAATGACGGTGCTGAACTATGCGGTGCGCGTTTTGAAGGTGAAACACATAATAGTATGCGGCCATTATAACTGTGGTGGGGTAAAAGCGGCTATGGAGCCGAAAGACCTGGGCATACTGAATCCGTGGCTGCGGAACATACGCGATGTGTACCGCTTTCATAAAGACGAATTGAATGCGATAACGGATGAAAAGCACCGCTACGAAAGGCTTGTAGAGTTGAATGTACAAGAGCAATGTGTGAACCTCATTAAGACCGCAGCAGTACAGGAAGCTTATTACCAGAGAGGAATAACGGTACACGGTTGGGTGTTCGATATTCATACCGGTAAGCTCATTAATCTGGATATTGACTTCCCGAAGATACTGGCCGAGATAACAGAGATCTATAAGCTGTTTTAAGGTGTCGTAAGTCATCAGGAGAAAGTTTCGAAACACGAAGTATAACAAGATATTTTTAACACAGATCAATGCAAGACCATTACGGTATTATCGGTTATCCGTTGAGCCATTCATTTTCTCCTGCCTTCTTTAATAAGAAGTTTGAAGCGGAGGGAATAAACGCCCTCTACACCGCGCTGCCTATACCAGATATTGCCCTATTCCCTCAGTTGCTGATAGATAATCCGCGATTAAAGGGACTGAACGTGACCATACCTTATAAGCAGTCGGTAATGCCTTATCTGGATGAGCTGAATGATGAAGCCGAAAAAGTGGGCGCGGTTAATTGCATAGCGGTGCGTAACGGTAAAACAAAGGGCTATAATACTGACGTTATAGGTTTTGAAAGAAGTCTCGGGCCTCTATTACAACCGCAACATGCTTATGCGCTTATACTGGGTACTGGTGGCGCATCAAAGGCGGTTGCTTATGTGCTCAAACAAAAGGGTATAGCTTATAAGCTGGTATCGCGCACTGCAAAGGCAGGTATGCTTACTTATGCCGACATTACCCCTGCTATGTTGAGCAAGTATAAGTTCATTATCAATACTACACCATTGGGCATGTACAAAGATCTTACCGGTTGCCCGGCTCTGCCATATGAGGCCTTGGGTAGTGAACACC
>CANBQQ010000260.1 GCA_947371715.1 Flavipsychrobacter stenotrophus | reverse complement strand
CTTTACAGCAACTCATGCCAGCGCGTTTGGCGGCAATACTTACCGGTCATATGGTAGCGATGAGGGTGGCTATTATTACTGCGGGTTGGGCGGCCTGGCAGCTGGCAAGGCCATACTGGGTGGTGGCGAATTCCTGATATCGGGCAATGTGTATAAAGGAAGGTTATTGGCAGGTGCCAATGCAAGTATCTTCAACGGCACCAGTCCCGACGATTATGGCTTCACCCTAAGCGGAGTAAAGTACAACTACCGGCAATATGCGCTGGGTTTAAATGTAGGCATAAGATTGTTTTCCGGCGACCATATCGATTTTACAGCGCATGTACTCTTTGGAAAAGAACTACTTGAATTCGGATCAAAAGATACTACAGAAAATTGCCACTGCGGTAAGTACCACCGACTGCTTTCTAATGACATGTGGTTTATAAGGCCTGCAATCAGCTTCAATAATAAGAAGAACTTTGCACTGACCGCATCATATAATTTCCTCTTTAATGATGCACTCTTTAATGGTGAGGAAAATTCATTTGCCAGCACCGCTTCAGATTTTAACGGTCCTGTTATGTCTTTGATCTGGATCACTAATCGCCACAACCGGCCATATCACTGGCATCGTCATTGCTAACATCCAGTGCCCCTTACCCGATTTAATCCAAAAATAACACGGCAGTTATCCCTGCACCACAAAAGTGAGTACCTTCATACCCGCAATTGAGTAGTTATGGCTATAATCTACTGATTACCAGAAGCCCCACTACTGTAAGCTAAAATAAGATTCAATACATGTCTCTGATCAAACGGTTGGATAGGTACAATTTGGGCATTCCTGAGCAACTCCACCAATTCAAATGGAAAGCTCTGCAGGAAAGTCCTTTCCGTTTTTACAGGGGCACCTGCCATTTATTTGCAGAAGACCTTGCCAGACTGTACAAGAACAAACCAAAGCTCAGAACATGGACGTGCGGTGATGCCCACTTTGAGAATTTCGGGTCTTATAAAGGAGATAACCGCCAGGTGTATTTCGACATTAATGATTTTGACGAGGCCTTTCTGGGCAGCCCCGAGACAGAACTCACCCGCTTCATTACCAGCATAATTGTTGCTGCCGCGCAAATGAATGTGGCCCATGTGAAAGTACACAAAGCCATACACGATATACTGGACAACTATACCGCAACCATTGCCAAACGCAAGGCCATGATGCTGGAGTCGGAAGTAGCTTACGGAGAATTTAAAAAATATTTCGGCCAGATGAGCACCCTGAACAGGGATGCATTTATTGCCAAAAGAACAGTAAAAGAAAAGGGCGTACTTAAATTAAAGACTGATGGCAAGCGATACCTGCCCATGGACAAAGACAGGAAGATCGCACTATTCGAAAGCATTACACCCTTGCTTACAAAAAGTCCAAAATACAGCCAGATGGTATTTGAAGATGCAGCCATCCGCATAGCCGGCACTGGCAGCCTGGGGCAAAACCGCTATTGCATGCTCTTCTTCTCTAAAGCCAAAGGCAAGCAATACCTAATAGACGTGAAAGAATCAAGACCATCTTGCTACCTCGAATCTACAACCATAAAACAACCCCGTTTCAAAAACGACGCAGAGCGCATCATAACTACCGGCAATCTCATGCAGTTTACTCCTCCGGCCTTTATAGTGCCACACAAAATGGCCGATAACTGGTACGTTGTGAAAGAACTGCAACCCTCATCCGATAGAATGTCATTAGAGTATTTCGATCAGGATTTTAGCCGACTGAGTGAAGTGGCAAAAGAAATGGCCCGCCTGTTAGCCTATGCACACCTCCGTAGCAGCGGAAACATCACCGCATCAACAACCGACGAACTAGTAAAATTTGCCGAAAAACAGCAATGGCAAAGAGATATTTTAGACCTCAGCGGCACATTGGCTATTAAGAACCAGAAGTACTATAAAATGTTTTGTGACCGGCAGGCGGTCAGTCGTTAATAGCTCAAGAACAAAAAACTCAGTAGTAGCACGCTTTGAATAATATAAATTATGAATGGCTAGTCACCATACACCTCTGGTAGAGACGCATTGTCACCCTGAGTTTTTATCGTAGGGTGCGTCTCCAAAGCGGCTGAGAAAATCAAAAATCTCCATCAACTCAGCGTATGCGTGATCACAAACAACGACACACTACCAATTAATATCCACAACAACACACCCTGCAAAATTGGCTTGAACCCTACCTGCCTTATAGTGGTCAACGACAAACCCGACCCGATCAGGAAAAGCGTCACTACCAATCCTTTCTTACCTATTAGGTACAGGTAGTTAAAGAACGTTTCAGAGTGAGCAGCAAATGGACCATGCAGATCTATCTTGGTATTCAACGCAGGAACATAAACCGGCAGATACGTAGAAACTACGATTGCAATGATAAAGTAGAAGATGAAGTACGGCAGCTTTAGTTTCTTGCCGGTATTCTTCTGAAAGTATGCTGTAATCAAAGCGATCGGTATGATCCACAAAGCACGCTCCAGTTTAATGGTTGTAGCTATTGTAAGTGCTTCATTGCCCATAGTATCTTTATAATTACTGGCCGCCCCAACTACCGAACTGGTATCATGTATGGCAATAGCGCACCACGTACCAAACTGCTCTGCCGACATATTCAGATAGTGTCCTATAGAAGGAAAGATCAGTAAAGCAATAGAGTTAAGTATAAACACTGTCCCAAGCGATACGCTTATTTCCTGGTCATTTGCTTCTACTATCGGGGCTACTGCTGCAATAGCACTTCCTCCGCAAATAGCCGTACCATTAGAAATAAGGTAGGAGGTCTTTTTGTCAATTTTCAACCACTTACCCAAAAAGTAACCAACAACAAGCGTAAGAATGATGGTAGTAATGGTAAATACAAATCCCTTGCTACCGGCTTTCATAGCATGTTCCAGGTCCAGGTGGAAACCCAATAGAACCACAGATATCTGCAGCAGCATCGTAGTAGCTTTCTTATTCTGCTTGATATACGGATGGCCTATGATGATGGCCACCATTAATCCTAACAACAATGCTATAGGCGCGCTGATATAAACAGGCATACCGGGCACCGCATCAAGTGGCAATACAATACACAATGCCAATAAAATGATAAAAATTACCTTTCTAAATTGGTCAGGTATCGTAATTAATGTATTTTTCATCGGCGCAAAGATAATATTATGGTTAGCAATTTTCTACCTGCTGTAGATAAGGACAAAATAAATGTCGCATATAAAAATGCGATGTATGACGAACTCTATGAAATGCTGGTAGAACCCCTCCACGAAGAGTTGTATAAAAGGCAAACTTTTGACTTTATGGATGACCTATCACCCGGTCAGCAGCTACTGTTGGGTTATGATTATCTCCGCACCCAGGTGGTACAGGGTGGTTTTATACAGTTTATACAAAATGGCTATATCGGACTAATGCCCTCTTTGATCGAACAACTCAATATGGTCGGAGCTTTTGAAATGGCAGTAGTTCTGGATGATGTATTAAAAGTATATGTCTTAAATATGGAACAACTCGGCCGAACCACCACGGTAGAAGAGTTTGCACGCCTGTATGACGAATTTAAAGAGTTTGAGATCATCGATCAGCGGTACGCTAACCTTAACCTGGCCACTGAAAAATTGATGCTCGATTATGCTATTTCGCACCTCGAAGAGTTTGTTACGGCATAATACACATAATATATTTGTCATTTTACCCCTAATACCGGCTACATCACGCCGTTATTCATGTGGAATATATATATTTACATACTAGTTAACGCACACTTATATTAATGTTCGCTACCCTGTTATAACGCACTATATGCATCGCAAGATATTTTGCTCTTTTAGGTATGTCTTTTTCGCATTGCTACTGATGTGCTTCAGCGGCAATTCCTTTGCATCCCACATAGTGGGACTAGACTTGTCTTACGCATGGGTAAATGGCAATACATATAAAATCACTCTTGTTGCTTATGGCGACTGTGGTCCTGCATCTTCCAGTGCATTTGGGTCATTACCTTCTGCAGTTCCTAAGATCTGCATCTTCGATGGTAATACTTCAATCAGTTCGATCAACCTTGCCATTCAAGCGCCAAATTTTGGTGTGGAGATTACTCCTGTTTGCCCGGCCGACATCAACAATACGCAGTGTACAAGCACGTCCAACTCTATTCCGGGCATTAAGAAATTTGTTTACACAGGCACCTATACAGTCCCCTACGCATCTTCTGTTTGGAGGTTTGTGTATTATGGCTACATGGGCGGATCTGCAGGTGGTGCAGGCAGAGCAGCAGCGATAACCAATATTCTCAGTGGTACAGTTACTGAACTGGTCGACACTTTGAACAATACAGTTACACATAACTCCAGCCCTTTACTTACTGTAGTACCCACTCCTTTCTTTTGCCTCAATAATAATGATAACTATAACCCGGGTGCCGTAGATTCCGATGGCGATAGTTTATCATTTGCACTGGTACCGGGCAGGGGTGGTTCACCGGGTGGTGGTGGCGTTTCAGCCACTTGCGCTACCTCCGGCGACCCTGTATACATCCCCCCTTATACTGCTACAGCCCCTTTGGCTGCAACTACTTTCTCATTCGACTCCCATACCGGGCAAATATCCTTTTTCCCCAATGCACTGCAACGATCGCTGGTCGTATACAATGTCAGAGAATACCGCAATGGTGTATTTGTAGGTTCCAGCCAGAGAGAAATGACATTTCTAGTATTGACTTGCACCAATACAGGTCCCACAGGGGCTTTTACTAATGCAACAAACGGGGTGATCGATGATTCTATTCACTTTCATATTTGTCAGAATTCAGGTCCCTTTACCCTTAATATATTCCCTACCGAAGCCAATCCGCTGAACAGCATAACTGTTGCGGCTTCCGGGCTACCAACAGGAATGGTATTTAATGTGATCAACAATGGTACGCCTACGCCACAGGTAAACCTGACATGGAGCTCAACTGGTGTTGCAGTAGGCTCTTACATTTTTTATATTACTTATACCGATAACAACTGCCCGCTATCCAGCACGCAGACACTCGCCTACACTATTACTGTTTCCCCTTCGCCAAGTCTTACAGGTACGATCATTTCGCCGGCCACCTGTCTGAGGAAAGCATTTATTTCTGTAACGCCATCCGGACCAGGTTCCCCATGGACCATTCTCGTATCAAGACCACCTGCAGATACCTTCCAGACATTCCCCGGCATATTCGGCACACTAACGGATAGCCTG
>CANBQQ010000259.1 GCA_947371715.1 Flavipsychrobacter stenotrophus | reverse complement strand
TTTCATTTCCATCGGACATCAGGAAAATCTTTCAATCCTTTAAAAATCATGGTTCAGACAATGCCCTACACTAATCGGGCACGATCGGGCATGACCAAAAACCACAACCATATGAAAAGCAATACATTACACCTATCCCATGCCCGATTAGAATTTCATTTCCATCGGGCATCAGGAAAATCCTTGAATCCTTTAAAAATCTCTACGCTGAGCGAAGTCTCTGACTTCGTTCGACCGGTAGGGAATCTCTGATTCCCGTTAACGAAAACCTACACAAATCGGGCACGATCGGGCATGACCAAAAACCACAACCATATGAAAAGCAATACATTACACCTATCCTATGCCCGATTTAGAATTTCATTTCCATCGGGCATCAGGAAAATCCTTTAATCCTTTAAAAATCCTGGTTCAGACAATGCCCTACACTAATCGGGCACGATCGGGCATGACAAAAAACCACAACTACATGAAAAACAATACATTACAACAGTCCCATGCCCGATTAGAATTTCATTTCCATCGGGCATCAGGAAAATCCTTTAATCCTTTAAAAATCCTGGTTCAGACAATGCCCTACACAAATCGGGCACGATCGGGCATGACAAAAAAACACAACTACATGAAAAACAACATTACACCAGTCCCATGCCCGATTTGAATTTCATTTCCCATCGGGCATCAGGAATATCTTTCAATCCTTTAAAAATCCTGGTTCAGACAATGCCCTACACTAATCGGGCACGATCGGGCATGACCAAAAACCACAACCATATGAAAAGCAATACATTACACCTATCCCATGCCCGATTTAGAATTTCATTTCCATCGGGCATCAGGAAAATCCTTGAATCCTTTAAAAATCCTGGTTCAGACAATGCGCATCAAGGTTCAGACAAATAAAATATCTTTATCCCTCCAACCCCCAACTACACATGCACAAATTATCCATACTCATTGTCGCCCTCTTCCTCAGCTTTGCAGCCACCGCACAGCCCTATGGCAATGCCGACAGGGCGCGTGAACATGCAGCCAAAACCGATGCCGACCTGCCCAACCCCATAATAAGGCTCGGATATATAGAAGATAATAATGCAACCCTGCATGCATTTATGGACAACCTTGAAGTAGGCTTGCGGGCTGCCGGTTTCCCGGACAGTAAGATCATCAGTTACTCAATTACTATATATCCCAAAGGTCAGGATCTGCGCAGCAGCCAGGTAATAAAGGGAGCTAAACTGCCCCGGGAGATATTTAATGAGCTGCATATGGAGGCGTTGAAGAAGGGTGATGTGGTATTATTCGAAAATTTAAAACTGGAAGATACCCGACATATGTACCGCAGAATGAATGATGTGGAGATAAAGATCAATTAAAAAGGATACTTACAGCGCACTTTATCTCTCAATGAATAACATTGGTTGGTATAATAACCAAACTATACCGTGATGCAGGCATGTCTTTAATAGAAATGTGTCGGCGTTATTAAAACTAAAGTAACATTAATATAATGTAGAATTATTTCTCTATTTTTATTAGCTTTACCGATTGAAACCGCCTATCAGGTTTAAAATAATTTAAAATTATCTTTTGTATGAAAAAACTGATACTTATTGCAATCTGCTTCCTGTCATTGCAACTACAGTCATTCCATTCACTGGCGCAGATACCAATTAGTGGTACAACGTGGGATCTGTTTGTAGGAACATCTCCTACAGGTCCTAGTACATTCCCGTCAGTACCGGCTACTTTGATCCCGGGGGCGACTGCTGTCAATGTTTCTCAATGGGACAGGCAGGGTTTGACGTGGAATACGGCTACAGATTGCTATAATACAACTGACTTTTCTTGGGGGCCAACCACTAGTTTGGCAACAGAGCAAGCTGCCGGTAAATATTTGTATTTCACTATCACAAATGATGCGAACACTGAGCTGGAAGTGACGAATATTACTATCTTTTCACAGGTGAGCAATACCGGCCCACAAACAGCTCAAATGCAGTATTCAATTGGCGCGGGTCCAGATCAGAACTTTGGTGCGCCGTTTGTTACTGGTGCTACTGGAGCGACTGGAGGAGGTCCAGTAGTTGTAAATTTGGTTTATAGTGGGGTTGCGCACATTTGCGCAGGCCAGACAGCTACTTTTAAATTATACGGCTGGGGTGGCACTACTGCTGCCGGTACTTTGAGAATAAACAATGGTACTAATATCACCGCTACCTACGTTCAACCACCGGTAGCCGCTACAGCAGATAACAGCACTACCTTCTTTCCTAACTGTTCAGGAGATCCGTTAGATCTGTTTTCAACTCCTTTTGGTGGTGCATTGCCATATACCTATAGCTGGGCAGGCCCTGGAGGTTATACCAGTACAGATCCTAATCCTATTATTGCATCAGCAGATTGGGCTACTTATGCAGGTACTTACTCGCTTACGGTTACCGATGCTTATGGTTGCATAAGTGCACCTCCTGCTACCACTTTCGCAGATATTAATATGCCTGCCGATACTACTACTACTATTTCCGGTCCATTGTCTTTCTGCACACCGGGTTCTGTTACAATGAGTGTGTTTGACGACGGCATAAGCAGCTACACATGGTACGATGCTTTATTTACTACCATGAGCGCAACTGCATCCCTTACTACCAGCGCCTCGGGAACTTACCATGTAGAGATATTTGACTTCTTTACGGGTTGTACTACAATTGGCACATCATACACCGTTACCGTTACTACCACACCGGTACCTACGGTTAGCGCCAGCGGCCCTACTACTATTTGCTCACCAAGTACAGTAACGCTCACCACTCCTACAGTTACAGGTTATACTTACCAGTGGTACGATGCGGGTGGTGCCATAGCGGGTGCTACCAATGCGTCTTATAATGTAACTGCATCAGGTGTTTACCATGTTACGGTTGTAAACGGTACATGTTCTGCGTCTTCTACCAATACTACTGTTACGGTCAATACGCCTCCTGCGGTTCCGGTGGTCACTCCTGCCGGTCCTATTACCGTATGCTCGGGCAATACTACTACGCTTACTACCAGCACACAGTCTGGTGTTACCTACAGGTGGTGGCGTTCAGGTTTCCCTCTGGCGGGAGCTACAGGCACTACCTATGGTGCTACCTCTACCGGAACTTATACTATGGTAGTAACCAACACTGCCAATACGTGCTTTGCTACATCTAACACGGTATCGTTGACGGTTAATCCTTCGCCATCATCATCCTTCTCTTCATCATCTACTGTGGTGTGCTCAGGTAACAATGTTACCCTCACAGCAGGTGTTGTTCCGGGTATCACTTACCAGTGGTTATTGGGCAACGTGCCAATTGTTGGTGCTACCAACAATCAATATGTGACCAACGTACCGGGTACTTACCGCTTGTTGGAAACACGTACTGCTACAGGTTGCTTTGATACCAGCGCTGCACCGGGTACTACTATTACTACCGCCACAGCTCCTACGGTTGCCTCAGCAACTATTTCTCCTGCGGGTCCGTTCACTATCTGTTCATTCGATAGCGTAGTGCTTTCAGTACCGGTTACCGCAGGTGTTACTTATCAGTGGTACAATCCGGGTTCAATACCGGGTGCTACCAGCCGCACTTATACTGCAAGAACTTCAGGTACATACACTATACGCGTTACCAATGCTGCTACGTGTATTACCAACAGTCCTAACACTGTTACGATAACGGTTAATCCTGCACCTCCATCTACTGTCACCACGTCAGGACCTACAGCGTTCTGTACCGGTGGTAGTGTAAATATTACAGCTGCTATTGGTGGTGGTTATACTTACCAGTGGTACGATGCCGCAGGTGCTATTGCCGGTGAAACAGCAAGCACCTACACTGCTACAACATCAGGCACATATCATGCTGTAGTTACATCTGCTGCTGGTTGTGCAACTACTACAGCCTCTACTACAGTTACCGTGGTAGCTACACCTACCATTCTTACCACAGGTGCTACATCGTTCTGCACGGGCAACAGCCTGCTGCTTACCGCAAGTACAAGTGCTATTCCGGGTGTAATTTACCAGTGGAAGCGTAATGGTGTTAACATACCGGGTGCAGTATCTGCAACCTATGTGGCCAACGTTACTGGCGTATACACTTGCTTTGTGAATATCCCGGGTAGCTGCGCAGTACTTACTGCACCTGTCACAGTTACAGTATTCCCGGCTATCATCCCTGTACTCAGCTACGATGGTACTTACGTAAGTACATACACTACCTACGCTTCTTATCAGTGGTATGCTAATACGGTAATGATACCGGGTGCTACCAGCTACCGTGTTGCTGCATTCACTAATGCTGCTTATCGTGTAAAGGTTACAGACGTTAATGGTTGCATATTGCTTTCTTCAGACCTTCCGGTTTACAACCTGGCTGTTGAAAATGTGAACGGAGAAAACGAGATCAGCATTTACCCTAACCCTGCTACCAGCACAGTACATGTGGCCAGCACAGCAGAGGTAAATGTAGCGATCAGCACATTGGAAGGAAAGTCAGTAATGACCGGTACCAACAAGAATGATATGGATATTTCATCTTTACCCAACGGTTTGTACATGATCACGGTCTTTGATAGTAAGGGCAACCGTGTGCACGTAGAGAAATTGGTGAAACAGTAATAGAAAATTTCGATAAATACACACAAAGGCTGCATTTTGGCAGCTTTTGTGCATTTTAGGAAACAGGGTTGTTAATTTAGTTTTGGTTATATTTTAAATAAATGTCATTATTTGGTATTTTAATGACTATAATTTATCTTGCAATGAATACTTTTTGTGCAATAAAAGGTGAAATCTTTATTGCTACTATTAATAAAAATTCGGGTTAATTAACTGATATGAAGAAATTATACACCTTATTGTTATTGTGTCTTGTTGCAGCTCAGGGGCGTGCTGTGGTGGTTACTGTCAACGCTACCGGAGCAGCAAATTCTTTCAAAACGGGCACCATCCGCAACTGGAATACGCCTCAGAGGCTGGATGGTAATATTGAAGCCAAAAACAATGGTGCTCCTGCGGCTGCAAATGGTGTGAGGCGTGGCTGGGCGGTTTTTAATCTTGCGGGCCTTGTGCCTCCGGGTGCTACTGTTAGTGCAGTGACATTGAGATTTACA
Source organism: Flavipsychrobacter stenotrophus (assembly GCA_947371715.1). Classification (GTDB taxonomy): domain Bacteria; phylum Bacteroidota; class Bacteroidia; order Chitinophagales; family Chitinophagaceae; genus Flavipsychrobacter; species Flavipsychrobacter stenotropha_C. The sequence goes on along the minus strand of CANBQQ010000259.1, from coordinate 159 downwards.
ATTAACACTGCGGCTACAACAACAGGTAATCCACCCGTGGCGATCACCGGTTTTTCAGGCGATATGTCTACTGTCACTAACACCACTACGTTGTATAACAATTGTAATACAGGTACATCATTCAATAGTACTGCATGGGGCACCACCGCTGCTACACTT
>CANBQQ010000258.1 GCA_947371715.1 Flavipsychrobacter stenotrophus | reverse complement strand
GCATGTCCGCTAAGTGAAGAAGAGAATTTGTGATCGGCAAACAGTTGGTAATAGTTCTGCAGGTAATTATCTGTCTGGTTGTTGTAGAAAGATCCGTCGCTGCGAGGGCCCAGTTCATTATAGGTGCGGTTGGTCTTCAGCGAATCTTGCGGTACGCCATTCCATGCTTGTCCTGTTTTTTCGGTGCCTGGCATAAACAGGAAGTGAAACGATGTTTTTGTATTAGGTGTCCAGCCTGCAGTAAACTGCATTGCCTTAAGATCGGCTGACGAGCGTTGGATATATCCGTCGCTGGATATTTTAGACAATCGCACATCGAACTGGAAACCACCCTTCAACATTCCTGTACCGGCAACAAGTGTATTCTTAAATGTGTTGAAAGATCCGTAGCTGCTGCTGTACATGATACCTGCTGTATCCATCTGCTGCAGGTTGCTGATACTTATCGTTCCGCCGAAAGCGCCGGCGCCATTGGTCGATGTGCCCACACCACGCTGTATCTGTATAGAGCTTGTCGAAGATGCGATATCGGGGATGTCAACAAAATACGTTCCCTGCTCTTCAGGATCATTAACGGGCATGCCATTGAACGTAACGTTGATGCGGGTAGGATCTGTACCTCTTATACGGATGCCCGTATAGCCTACACCCGCGCCGGCATCAGAGGTTGTTACTGCCGATGGTGTGAACTGCAACAGCATAGGCAGGTCCTGGCCCAGGTTCTGTTTGGCAATGTCTGCCTTCTTAATGTCGGTCTTGGCAAAAGGCGCATCCTGCGTAGCCCTTACTGCGCGTACCTCTATGGGTTGCAGTTCTTTCAATTTCCTGGTGGTATCAGGAGCTATAGTAGTGGTAGAATCGTCGTCATCGTCTTTGTCGGGCGAGACAGACTGTGCATTGGCTTTGGTGAGTGCGGCAAAAGACACTACAGAAAGCAAGAGTAATTTTTTGAGCATGGCTTTGACTTTTTTGTGAAAGTTGGTGGGATGCCATGCAATAGATAAGATCAGAATGGAGTGATGCTATAATTAAGATGTGGCCACAAATTAACGTATACTCACTTTTTCAAGCGTTTTTCCTAACCGGCATTACCCGGTCCAGGTTCAACGGGTGTGATCTCAGCCTTATAAAGGCACCCCGAAACATTGTTTAATATGCAGCAAATGTACACTTATTCTTTATAAGGTGAAAAAACACCCCGTTTATGCACTAAAAGAGCTGATATGGCATAAAATAGTCTACTTAACTGATTGACTAATAAACTAAATTTGGTCAGAAAGCAAAAAAAAATTCAAAAAAATGTGGGCGTTTTAACAAAAAAGTAATTTGGAATATGAAAAACTCATAACTTCGGGATGCTAAAAATATTTACCAATAATTTTAAATAAAGCAAAAATGAAAAATCTTTTACTTACAGGGCTTGCAGTAGCCGCATTGTCGTTGCCGGCATCGGCACAGCAGCGCATGACTCTTCACGAAGAGTTTACAGGAGAAAATTGTCCTCCATGTGCATCTACTAACCCAACATTCTGGGCATTGTGTGATCTTGCAGCAAATGCAAACAAGATCATCCACATTTCTTACATGAGTCCTATACCTTCTTCAGGTTGGTTCTACATGCAGACTCAGTCTATGTCTGATACACGTATCAGCTATTATTCTGTACCATTCGCGCCATATGGCCGTTATGATGGTCATGTGCCAAATGCTACAGCATCTAGCCCTGGCCACCCTGGTTATTTCACTCAGGCAGACATCGATGCGGAATATGCAGTTGCATCTCCGTTCAATATGAGTGTTACTAATGCATGGAACGCTACTTACGATTCAATCGTAACTACTGTAACAGTTAACTGTGTTGCTAACTGGAGTGGTACCGGCGTTTATCTGAGAGCTGCTTTGGTGCAGACTTGCAATTTCTCTTCGCCTCCAGGAACTAACGGCGAGTCTGATTTCGAAAATGTAGTTCGTGCTATGTATCCTTCTGCTTTGGGTACTTCAATAGCTAATACATGGACTACTGGTATGACTCAAACATTCACTATTACAGGTGCTGTTCCTTCTTTTGTTGAGAAAGATAAGGCTCCTTACATGGTGGTTTGGATCCAGAACGACGCTGATAAGGTTATCGCTCAGGCTGCTAAGGGAACTCCGCTTCCAGGTGTGCCTAACGATGCTGCTATCACTACTGTAAATGCTCCTGGTTTTGTATGTGTGGCTAATGGCCCTTACACTGCAGCTCATTCAGTAGTATTGAAGAACGCAGGTAGCAACCCGATCACTTCAGCTACTATTTACTATCAGGTTGATGGTGCAGGTGCATTCTTGTCAACTCCATGGTCTGGTACTTTGGCTCCGGGTGCTTCTACAACAGTTACTATGCCAGCTACTACTCCTACAGTTACAGGTGCATTCTACCATTCATTCTTTGACTCAGTTGCCAACGTAAATGGCGGTCTCGATCAGAATGGCGGCAACAATACTATGAGTGCTGCTTACTTCACAGAAAGCACAAATGGTTTGGCTATGCCTTACAACACTAGCTTTGAGTCTGCTGACCTTGGCAAGTTCTGGTACACAGATAACAACAACAATCAGAAGACATGGGGTGCTTGGACCAATACAGCTGGTCTGGGTCACAGCAGTGCTATCGCTGAAAAGTTCGATTGCTACAACTTCGCAAGCGGTGAGTCTGAAGTGTTGACTTTGCCAGAAGTAGTTACTTCTTCTCCTTCTACTATCGAATTCTGGGTAGCTTATGCACAGTACGATGCAACTTCAAACGATCAGCTGGAAGTAGTTTACTCTACTAACTGCGGTTCTTCTTGGACTTCATTGTGGTCTGCTGCAGGTACAGCTTTGACTCCTGCTTTGACTACAACTTCAGGTTTCACTCCTACATCTGCTCAGTACGTTCACAAAGCTCAGGACATCAGCGCAGTACCAGCAGGTTCTGTAATTGGTTTCCGTGCAACAAGTAACTACGGTAACAATATCTGGATCGATGACGTTACGCTTCGTGCAGGTGGTGTTGGTGTAAACAATGTTACAGAACAGGCTTCTGAAGTATCAGTATTCCCTAATCCTGCTACATCTGAAACTAACCTGACTTTCAATCTGACTGCTGCAACTAACGTTTCAGTTGAAGTTTACGACGCTGTTGGTCGTGTAGTATTCAGCGTTCCTGCTCAGCAGATGAACACTGGTGCTCATTCTATCAACATACCAGTTGCTAACATGGCAAACGGTGTTTACAATGTTGTAATGACTACAGAAGCAGGTAAGACTACTCAGCGCTTTACTGTTGCTAAGTAATATCTGACCTTACATTTTTATAATTGGCCGCCCCGGAAGTAATTCCGGGGCGGCTTTATTTTGGTCGATTGTTAGTTATGGGAATCGCTTTGATAGCCAATTGTTTGTGGTAGCCAGCTGCTTATTTAGACATACGAAGCAGAACGGTGCCTGACAACAATCCATTTCATGACCAAGTCAATGACAATAAGTACAAGTAATGACCATTTGTCCGCTTATCCTGCCTGCCACGTTAAAACTAAAAACGGATAAAAAGGCCCAGTAACGCCTCATTAGAAAATTTATTGTGTCTTAACACGTTTTTAAGAAGCACGGTACGAAATTTGTTATACAATAAGTATCCACCAAAAGGAATAAATATTTTTGGTGGCTAGCACAATAAATATTAATTTGCAAAGATAAATTGCCAGGAATGAAAAAGATTTTTACTCTATTATGTACTGCGGTTGTTTTGGCGGGCTTCTCCCGTGCAAATGCTCAGTCATTCACCGTTGCAAGCGATACTGTTTATTATACTGTTTCAGGTACTACTGTTATCAATGTTAACGACAATGTTAGCCCCGCTTCAGGACCCGTTACGCTTAAGTGGAATGTAGTTTCTACCAACTTTCCTACAGACTGGATCTCAGCTGCAGGTATGTGTGATAACTTCCTTTGCTACAACCTGAATACGCTTACGCCATCAGGAATAGTTAAGACAAGCGATCCATACCCAGTTTCTGGTAACCACGACTTCCACCTTCAGTTCAACCAGGGTGCAGCAACTTCTAACGGTACTTATTATGTAAGAGCAAAGCTGGTCAATCCTGCTGCTCCGGATAGTGTCTATGCTACTTTTATCGTTACTAAAACAGCAGTAGGTGTTGAGCAGGTAACAAGGACAAACGAAGAATTGTCATTGTATCCTAACCCTGCAACAAGCGAGATCAATCTGGTTTATGGCGGTTCTGCTGATGTAAAGACAGTATCTATCTACAACATCATTGGTAAGTTAATGTCTGTATACCGGGTAAACGGCAACAGCGCTAACATGAGCCTTGAGAACATGCCGGGCGGTATCTATTTTGTACGCCTTGCAGATGCACAGGGACAGATAGTAGCTACACGCAAGTTTACTAAGCAATAAGAGAATTAAGCGCATTTTTATATAGCCTGTGATCAAGTATCACAGGCTTTTTTATTTTACGTAGACACAGACATTAACAAAAGTGAAATAAAATAAATCATAACTTCATAATGCAAAAAGTGGCCTTGATTATGAAAAGAATAATTTTTACGCTCAGTATCCTTACTTGGGGCATATTATCTTCAACCCTATATGCACAGTCGTTCACTACTGCACACGATACAGTATTCTTTGATGGTAGTGGTGCCGGTAATGTATCCATTCACAACAATATCACTCCCACAACCGGCGATGTAACGCTGAACTGGAATGTGGTCAGCACAAATTTTCCTTCAGATTGGGTAGCCAATTGCGGTATGTGCGACACCTCTAATTGCTATAATCTTAGTTTTCTTACCCCCTCAGGAATTCTAAGAACTTGTGGCTATTCTCCTACTTCTGCTAATCACGATTTTCACTTGCTATTTAATGGGGCTGCACCCGGTATGACCAGCATGGGCAATTATTATGTACGGGTAAAAATTGTTGACCCCGTAGCCATGGATAGCTCTTACTCTACCTTTGTGGTATCGAGGTCTCCTGTAAGCGTAAATACAGTAAGTAAGGCAGGCGAGGAGGTGGCTTTATACCCCAATCCTGCTACCACAGAGATCAACCTGGTTTATAATGGCGGTGTCGACATAAAAACAGTTGCCATCTACAACATAATTGGCAAGGTAATGGCGGTTTATAAGCTAAATGGCAACAGCGGTAAAATGAGCCTGGATAATATGCCCGGCGGCATATACTTTGCCCGATTGATGGATGGGCAGGGGCAATTGGTAGCTACACGTAAGTTCACTAAGCAATAGTAATAAGATAATATCATAAAGAGAAGGG
>CANBQQ010000257.1 GCA_947371715.1 Flavipsychrobacter stenotrophus | reverse complement strand
CACATGCGCAGTAAGACGCTGAAAAGAGACATTTACAAAACCATGTCGTCGATCTATGAGCAGGCGGGGGATTATAAGGAGTCGATAGCGGCATTTAAGAAATATCAGGCCATACAAGACAGCATAGCGCATGTAAACATGGTAAAGGAAATAGCCAGCATGGGAGCTGTTTACGACCTTGAAAAATCGAACACACGCATAGAAGAAATTTCGCGTCAGCGCAATGTGACCATGACCATATCGGCAGGACTTATTGCAGCGTTAATAACACTTGTGTTCTTCTACCAAAAGACCCGTAAACTCAATGTGCAGCTGGTAAAGCATGAAGCTGAACTCATAGAGTTGAGTAACACTAAGAACAAACTCTTTTCGATAATAGGCCACGACCTGCGCTGGCCGGTAGCCCGCATTCCTACCATACTGGAAATAGTAGATGATGACAGTATGCCTGAAGAAGAGCGTAAGTATCTTATAGACAGCCTGAGAGAGCATACCAAGGCTACTGTGGAGACACTTGATAAGTTGCTGTACTGGGGACAGTCGCTAATGAAGGGATTAAGTACCGTGCCTGAACGCTTCTATGCCAAACAATATATAGTGCAGGCAATAGAGTTGCGGAAGATAGCAGCATCGGACAAGGAGATAGTGGTAACAGACCGCATACCTGAGGACCTGGATATATTTACCGACCCTAACCATTTCGACTTCATCATCAGGAACCTGTTTGGCAATGCTATAAAGTTTACCGGAGTAAAGGGGATCATTGATTTTTCGGCCGATGAACATTCAAACCCCGAGTATGTAATATTCGCTATAAGAGACAGCGGCGTGGGTATAAGTGCAGAACGATTGAAGAAGATCTTTGAGCCGTTCAATAGCAACATAGGTACTGCCAATGAAAAGGGTACCGGCATAGGATTGATGCTGTGTAAAGAGTTTGCCGTGAAGAATGGTGGTGACATTTGGGCCACCAGTGAGCCGGGTAAAGGCAGCACCTTTTACGTTTCTGTAAAAAAACATGGTTAGATAACACTGAACTAAAGCTTTAAGCACGGGGTCATTGGGCAGAAAGCTATGTAGGCAAAGGCACCACTTTATTTTTCTCAATGCCTAAAGCCACCGGCGACAACTGAAATATTGCAGGTGTTAGTCGTTTTAGATAATCTTTATATCTTTCCGCAAAAAAGAACATGGCATTACCTAATATATTCACCCGCAGCGTAACAGACGGTATTATAGACCGCATCAATAAACTGCAACCCGACACCCAGCCTAAGTGGGGTAAGATGAGCGTATCTCAAATGCTGGCGCACTGCTGCGTGACGTATGAAATGGTTTATGACAACAAGCACCCTAAGCCAGGCGCATTTACCCGCTTCCTGCTCAAGGCATTTGTGAAGAACCTTGTAGTGAATGAAGCTCCGTATAAGCAAAACTCAAGGACTGCACCTGCATTTTTGATCACTGATCCGAGAGTGTTTGAAACTGAGCAAAAGAGACTGATAGACTACCTGAACAAGACCGAACAAATGGGCATAGCTCACTTTGACAATAAAGAATCCAACTCTTTCGGCCCGCTAACCAAGCTGGAATGGAACAATATGTTTTATAAGCATCTTGACCATCACCTGAGCCAGTTTGGGGTGTAGTAGCTGAGCGCAAAGATCATGTAAGAGGGGCTAAGCACTCCGTGCTTAGCCCCTCTTGTTCATTATTGGAAGAGAGTTTACCCCTCCACGTCTTCGTCTATTTTAGAAATCGTTTTTGTTTCCTTCATGAATAGGTAGACCAGCAATGACAGTAATACACATAGGGTAACGTACCAGTAGTAATACTGCTCGTGTCCGGCATTCTTGAACCAGAGGGCGATGTACTCAGCTGTGCCGCCGAAAATAGCCACAGTAAGGGCAAATGGCAGGCCTACGCCTAAAGCACGTATCTCGGCAGGGAAAAGTTCGGCCTTTACAATGGCGCTGATACTGGTGTAGCCGCTGACAATAAGTAGTGCCGCCATCAGCAAAAAGAATGCGCCCCACAATGAAGTGGTATGACTGAGTGTAGTGAGCAGCGGAACTGTAAACAAAGTGCCTGTTATTCCAAACCATAATAGTATAGGTCGGCGGCCTATACGATCTGATAAAGCGCCAAATGCGGGTTGCAGCAAAGCAAATATGAGTAGAGAAAAGAAGGATATCAATGTTGATTCTCCCTTGGTGAGGTGAACTGTATTGACCAGGAATTTCTGCATGTAGGTAGTATAGGTATAGAACGCCAGTGTTCCACCTAGTGTTAGCCCGATAACGATCATCAGTGCCTTGGGGTGCCTCAGTAACTCCTTCATTGTTCCCTTCTTCTCGTCGGGGGTGTTCTTTTGTCCTTCAAATGCGTTGGTTTCTTTAAGGCTACTACGCAGGTATAGCGCTACAATAGACAAGATAGCACCAATGCCAAAAGGGATACGCCAGCCCCACTCGTGTAGCTGTGCATCGGTAAGGAGTACGTTCTGTAAAATAAGCTGTATGCCCAGTGCAAAAAGCTGTCCGCCGATCAATGTAACATACTGGAAGCTGGAGTAGAAGCCACGCCTGTTTTTAGTAGCCATTTCGCTGAGATAGGTGGCAGATACTCCATATTCGCCACCCACACTAAGCCCTTGCAGCAAGCGTGCCAGTAACAGGGCAATTGGAGCGAAAATGCCGATAGAACTATATGTGGGTGTAAGCGCTATAAGCAGTGAACCCAGTGACATCAGTAACACACTTAAAGTCATGCTTTGCTTGCGGCCTACTTTGTCGGCAATGCGGCCAAACATCCAACCGCCTACGGGGCGCATAAGGAAGCCTAGTGCGAATACACCCGCGGTATTTAATAATTGTGCTGTCTGATCGCCGGCAGGGAAAAATGACCCTGAAAAATATAGTGCAAATGCGGAATAAGCATACCAGTCGTACCACTCCACCAGGTTGCCGATAGAACCGCCGAATATGGCATTAAGCCGGCGGCGGGATATTTTTTCGTGTTGGACGTGGGGAGCTTGCATGTGCAGTAATGATATTGCTGTAAGATAATAAGTCTTTACTTACTGCGTAGCAATGCCCGGATAGATATCATTCGAGGTAGTAGTTCCTGGCGTTCTTCAACACGTAAATGATGTTGAGTATAAAGGCAACGGGGATCAGCAGTTTTATCCAGCTAATGATATCCTTGTCGAGAAAATATTTGAAGATCGCGCTCTTGTCGCTAAGATGTTCATAGCCTTCGAAGTATTCTTTGTGGTGAATAAGGAATGATAGTCCAATGCCATAAAACAAGATCACAAACATGATGTTGAAGGCATGAAAGCGAGTACGGTTATGGCCATCTTTGAGGAAGAACTGAATGATGGATATTAGTGAAGTGATGAACAGAATGCCATTAAAGATGGATAGGGCCATAATCTGTGTGGACAGGTTTTCTCGGGCAGGGCCGTTTTCTGCCAATGAGATCGCCGGAAGCATAACAAGTAATAGTGCCGACACTATTGATTTGAAACGATATGCCATATGCCATCATTTTTTGCCACTTAAAGGTACTGAATATTAAATGGCAATTCAATCGTATGTGACGGGAAATGTGTTAAATTATGTCGGGGTGGGCGTAAAAGAGCGTGGATGTTCGATTGGAAACAACACCCAGATATTCGGGTCAGAGACCACAAGTGTTCGAAAAGTTGTTAATGTGCTTAGATAAGGGTAACCGCTGACGGGGCAATGCCCATTTTTTGTTGCTTTATACTACAAACCGGTAGTCCCTAGGGGACATATCACGAGCTGTTTTACTCTTTTCGAACACTTATGGTCAGAGCCCCGTTAAATCATATTGTCACGAGAGGGAAAAACAACTTCTCTGGAGACGCAAAATCTTGCGTCTCTACGAACGGATGGGAGAGTGAAATGTTAGGTGTTTGCTGTGTTAGGGAAACAAAACGAATACGTCCAGATGCGAGATTGCTTCGTGCCTCGCAATGACCCGCTAGGGTTGTCTCAAAGAGAGCCGGTCGGATGGTTGTTGATCAGAAGACCAACAACGGCGGGAATAAATGTGCAGGTGGGTGGTTAGTACAAAACGAATACGCCCTTACGTGAGATTGCTTCGCGAAGGGCTCGCAATGACACGCCTCTTTTGCTTTCTGTAATTGGATTCTGATTACAGGCAATCAGAATAGCATCTTAAATAATTGTTTATATTCTTTTTATGTCGGCGCCGAGGGCATTGAGGCGTTCGTCTATACGCTCGTAACCGCGGTCTATCTGGTGGATGTTTTGAATGGTGCTTTTACCGGTGGCTGAGAGCGCTGCTATGAGCAATGCTACCCCTGCACGAATATCGGGGGATACCATGTTGATGCCTCTGAGTGACTGCTGCTTGTCGAGCCCGATAACTACTGCACGGTGTGGATCGCACAATACGATCTGCGCCCCCATTTCTATAAGCTTATCTACAAAGAACAGGCGGCTTTCGAACATTTTCTGATGGATAAGTACGGTGCCTTTGGCCTGCGTAGCTACCACCAGCATAATGCTGATAAGATCGGGGGTGAAGCCCGGCCATGGATGATCGTAAACAGTGAGGATAGAGCCGTCTATAAACTTGGTGATCTTATAATGATCTTGTGCAGGCACATAAATATCATCTCCGTTTATGGAAAGGTCGATGCCCAGTCTTTTGAACACATCGGGGATGATGCCCAGTGATTCAAGGTTTACGTTCTTGATTGTTAGTTCGCTCTGGGTCATGGCTGCAAGACCAATAAACGAACCTACTTCGATCATATCGGCCAGCAGTGTGCGCGTACAGCCTCCCAAAGTTTTTACGCCTTCTACTATGAGCAGGTTAGAACTGATGCCGGTGATCTTAGCGCCCATGCTGTTGAGCATAAGGCATAGCTGCTGCACATATGGTTCGCAGGCGGCATTGTAGATGGTAGTCATGCCCTCGGCCAATACGGCAGCCATCAACAAGTTGGCAGTACCGGTTACTGAAGGTTCTTCCATCAATATTCTTGCGCCATGGAGGTTGGTGCCATTGAGGGAGAACATCTGATTTTCCTGGTCGTAGTCGAAGGCTACGCCCATTTTTTCAAAACCAAGTATGTGTGTATCCAGCCTGCGGCGGCCTATCTTATCGCCACCGGGCTGAGGTATGTATGCCTTTTTGAAACGAGCCAGCATAGGACCGGCCAGCATTACTGTGCCGCGCAGCTTACCCGATTTCTTTTTAAATGCGTGTGTGTTGAAATAGTCGGGATCGATACCATCGGCCTGAAGTATTACCGTATTGGGTAC
>CANBQQ010000256.1 GCA_947371715.1 Flavipsychrobacter stenotrophus | reverse complement strand
AAGAAAGAGCTATCTACATTGTTTGTAAGGTCAGCATCGCCCGTAATATTTGCACCCATAGGTACAGAGTAATTACCCATAGCAGTTGGCTTGAAGCCAGGGAACTGAACGATAGAATCTTCCGCTCCAACTGCCAAACCAGGGTAAGGCAAAGTCTGTGTATAAACAGCAGTAGCACCGTTATAGATCTGCGCACCAACAACAGGACTTTCTATATTAGCACCCTGATTAGACAACAATATAACAGGATAGATAGAATCTACGAACTGCAGCGGCGTTGTGAACATTGAAGAATTGTAAGCTGTAGCCTGTGGATTGTACACGAATGAACCGTGCGCATCAACATCATGCGGATCAACTTCTGACAAAGTCATATCATCAACAGACCATGAATAAGAACCTGCAGGATAACCATAATGTACAAAACGGATATACACTGTAGCTGAACTAGCTGCCGCTGAAGAAATATTGATATGGATCGTCTTAGGATTAACAGTACTTACATTGGTGGCCAGGCTGTTATTGAAACTAACCGGGAACCTTGTGTATGTAGTAAATGTTGGCGAAGTACTCACCCAAATAACGCATGAGTCGTTAAACTTGCGATATAATTCCTGAAAGTTAAGACGCACTGTTGTGTGAGCAGAACAATCGAGAGCACCAGTCTGCATCCAGCCGGCAGGTGCACATGTACCACATGCCGCACCCAATGAATCAGAATCGAATATCATCCAACCATTTGCGGCTGTAGTAGATGCCAATGCAGCCAGATGAAAGCTTGAAGTAGAGGCAACAGTAGTATGATGCCACGTGCCAGGACCAGCTATAATCCCGGTTGTCCAACCTCCAGGAAGCCCTCCGTTAAAATCCTGAGTGTAAAATGCCGGAGCTGTAGTTTTAGCAGCTGCATGTCTTGCAGGAGTTGATGCCACTATCGGACCAGAAAGGTCGACGGTCTTTTTTGTGATAGGCAATACCGGGCTGCCGGTATGACGCGACACAAACTGCGCATTGGCCGCACCGCCGATTGCACAAATTGATGCGAGGAGTAATAATTTCTTCATTTCGTTTATTTTAGTATGTTGTAAAAATATAAAAACTAACCTATAATTAATAATTTGACCATATCCCTGCTTAATGAACCAAGATGTGAGACTAAATAAAAACCCGGAAGTTTAGTTTACCAATGAACCAGTTTCAGGCTGGACTCTTCGCTACCGCCTGTTATCCTGAGTAAGTAATTACCTGAGGGCAATTTGGCGCCCGGAATCTGCGTAGTCCCCTGAGCTGTCTTACCCTGCCAAAGTATCTTACCTGTGATATCAGACAATGAAAGTGCAAGCCCCTCATTGGTGTTCTGAAGTTCCCAATGGTTCTGTGTAGGATTAGGAAATACCTTAAACTCATTTCCATCAAGCATTCCAACGCTCAACTTTGTATCGTGAGTGATAGCACCATTTACTTTTAGAATGGTCCATACATTAGGGTTGATGTAAGCATTGGTCATAGCGGGGGCCCAATCGAACATATAGATCTGAGTATCCAGGGTGTTGTACACTTTTATAAAAGTATCTGCCGACAAGCTGTGCAGCTGTATCTCCACCGGGGTACTGAAATGATTGGTGTAAGACGGACATGACCGGGTTTGAATGAGCTTAACATATACAGTAGACCCTGACTGATTCCAGGAAACTTTATAGATAGGATACCCCCTGCCGTAGATCCATTGATTGAAGAAAGTATCTAACGGCACGCCATAGGCCGCCTCTGCCAGAGCTTTAAGGTTGGCTGTAGTGGCATGGCCCAAGCTATAGTTCTGCTGAAAGGTTTTTAACACACCATAAAATACGCTGTCAGACGGAGCTATGTATTGCAACATTCTCACCACTGCTTGTGCTTTATTATATACTGTTTGCTGGTTGAATAAACTATCACTGTTACTAGTGTCAGTAACCGCTACCCTACCGCATGGGCTACCCAGTGCCGAATATAGCAAACCCTGCCTATGCGCTTTAGCTACGGCCGGTGACCAGAAACGTTCAAGAAACACCGCTTCAGAAAAAGTAGCAAAGCCTTCGCTCAGCCACACGTCGCGCCAGTCCTGATAGGTAACATTATCTCCCCACCACTGGTGGCATAGCTCATGAGCAATAATGTATGTTGTTGGCACACCAATAGTGGTCATAGTCTGGTGCTCCATGCCACCTGGCAAAGTTGTATAACATACCCCATACTTCTCTCTCCAGAAAGGATAGCGACCATACAACGATGAGAAATAATCCAGGAACATACCAATGCTGTCGAAATTGGCTTTGTACGCGGGATTGAATGTAGGCGTGTCTATAAAGAAATTTTGAATAAGGACAGAGTCCGTAGAAGCGGTAAAGTGCCAATAAGACTTATACTCTCTGTATTTGGCTACAGCTACAGAGATAAGATAATAATCGATAGGATAATGAGTTTGCCAGTGGAATGTCCATGACCCGGGAGTGGACACAGAATCTATCGACAGTAATACACCGTTACTACCATCTCTTACATGAGCAGGTACGGTAACGAACATATCTACAGAGTCAATTTTATCTTGTATAGATTGCTTACATGGCCACCAGTTTTTAGCTACATAAGGATCGCTGACGGTGAATACCATATGCGTGCCGCCTGAGCTTACAGAATGAGTGATACCATTGAAGAAGCCCCCTGTGCCGCCCGGAGGCAAGCCATGATAATAAACCTGTGCCGTGAATGAGGTACCCGCAGTCAGTGCCGTTGTCAACGTCATTGTTCTAACCCAACCAACCGCACTAACAGGTAACATAGCACCGTTGACAAATGCAGAATCTATTGTAAAAGAAGAATCCAGTTCAAAGGTGTAAACCGACATTGATGGGGCAGTAACAACAGCGTTGGTAATTACATATCCCGCTACGTAAACAGATGTATCTATAAGATTAATATTGAATTTTATATGCTTTACATCGTAGTAGTCTTCAGCAGGGCTGGCAACCGTTGTTTTAGCAGCCCTTTTGTTCTTGCCGTGTGAGCAGTAACCTGCACCCGCATAGGTCGATGAAGCAAATAATAGTATAACGACAGAGGTAAGTAGTAAACGTAAATTCATAAATGAAATTTATTTCGCATAGCAAATTAATACTAATTGAGGAGAAATGTAGTAACGAACGAAAATGATGGCGTATGTCGGAATTACTTCTAAGCTTTCAGCGCGTCGTAATCAGCTTGTAGATCGAGCCAGAATTGAGCTGAAATATTCAACTCCTGCTCAAGCCTTTGGGCAATGTTAGTACTAACCGATTCTTTACCGTTGAGCAGATCTATAAAATCGGACGGGAACATACCTATTCGAATAGCGAAGGCAGTAGGATCTTCTCCTCTTGTATCCAACTCATAGACCAGTATCTCACCGGGATGAAGTATTTCGTTGTTGTTCATTGCGGGTTGCTAAAATTAAAATTTAATCAGTTCAAGTATACTTTCAACAACATCAATGTTATCTGCCTTAAACCATATCGTCTCGGGGTCTCGTTTAAACCAGGTAAGCTGCCGCTTGGCGTAGTTGCGTGAATTTTGTTTGATCTTATCTACTGCATAGTCAAGCGTACACTTACCATCAAAATAGTCAAACAACTCAACATACCCGACCGTCTGAAGATTCTTTAAATGACGGAATGGATATAAACCTCTGGCTTCCGCTTCCAACCCATTCGCCATCATGATGTCTACGCGTTGGTTAATGCGGTCGTACAGCTGCGGCCGTGTCAATTCCAATCCTACCTTAATGATCTTGAATGGCCTTTCCTTTTTAGTATTAGTGCGATAAGCCGCAATGCTTTCTCCTGTAGACCGGATAAATACCAAAGCACGGATAAGCCGCGCAGGGTTAGTAATCTCCATCTGCTCATAATAAGCAGGATCTTCCTTACCTAGCGCCTCCTGCAACCAGGTAATTCCCTCTTTAACATAGCGGCCATTTACCTCTTTATCTACGGCGTCATTTACAGCGGGCATAGGGTCAATGCCTTCGCACAATGCCTTTATATATAAGCCGGTACCGCCGCACACTACAGCAGTATCATGACCTTCAAAAATGGAGGACAGATATCCCAGGGCGAGTTGCTCGTAGTCAGCTACAGTCAAAGCATCTGTAACAGAAAAATCATCAACGAAATAGTGCTTTACACCTTGCTGTTCTGTAATGGTTGGCTTCGCTGTGCCTATAGACATTTCTTTATAGCACTGCCTGCTGTCGGCCGATACGATATCGGTTTGCAGGCGTTTGGCCACATCAACAGCTATTGCCGTTTTGCCTACTGCCGTAGGACCTTGTATGACTATGAGTTGTTTCAATATGAAAAATCAGTTCGCTTAAACAGTTTGCTATAAGTCCTGAAAAAACAAGAAGGCGACCTACGACCGCCTTCTTGCACTATCATTTCACTTGTTATAGTTTAAAAATCCTGGCTGTTGTCCTCAACATGCCCTTCATCTGCGCCGCCCTCATCACTGCCTCCTTCACCTTCATTACCATAACCTTCGGCCATATCGTCAGCACCCAGGTCGTACTTTTCTTCTATCTCCATCAGCTTACTTGGGTTAACACCCTTTATGCCATATTGAGCAGGCGCTACACCTTCTTTACGCAGCACAAACGGGTATACTCTTCTGTAAGTCTCGTCTTTGCTCACGTTCAAAAGCTCCACCAGGAAAGTCCATTTTTTACCTGCGGGATCATATACATAAACGAATTTCTGCGACGGGGTTGCTACCAGGGCCTGCACCGGAGTGCGGGTCATAGATAAAGCCGGCGCATCTTTCTTATTGACCAACACTTCTGAATTGAACTCCCTGCCGTATGCCCACTTATCATTACTCTCGTAAAATGATGCCGGATGCTTTCCGTCGAACTCATATGCCTGCACTATACCTTTATGGAACTCTAAAAAAGTTTGTGTCCCCTGGATCTCTATGTCGCGGTAGGTAAGGTCGTCGTCTTCCCAATATATTCTGAATCGAAGTATGGCCATTGTTTGTATTTACGATGTAAAAATAATAAATGATTAGTCCCGATTGTAGATTAATATTGCAGAAATTTTTGAGCACATAATAAGTGAATAATCAGGTACGCAAAGGGCTTGAATTGATTTACTAAAATAAATATATGAATTGTGTTCAAAAAAATAAATATTGAAAACAAAAATTACTTACCTTTGCAGTCCCAAATTTGATTTCCATGCCTAAGATGAAAACGCACTCACGTGCGAAAAAGACATTCAGAGTTACCGGTACTGGCAAGATCCGTAGGTACAAAGCTTT
>CANBQQ010000255.1 GCA_947371715.1 Flavipsychrobacter stenotrophus | reverse complement strand
ATTGCCGACCTGGAAGTATGGAAGAACGTGCGCTATGCGCTGGATCCACGTAAGGGCGAAGTTGTGGAAGATGAAATAGGTTCTTTCTCTCAATACCCTTTGCGACTGGCATGGGCCATTACTGTGCATAAGAGCCAGGGGCTTACACTCGATAAGGCAATTGTTGATCTAAATCGTGCTTTTGCATCGGGGCAGGTATATGTGGCGCTTAGCCGTTGTACAAGTATAGAAGGACTCGCGCTGCGCAGCAAGCTGAATATAGAGAATGTGATGATCGACAGTCGCATAATCGATTTTGCTGAAACAGAAGCAGATGAAGCAGAGCTGGACCTCCGGCTGGAAGCCAGTCGCCGGCATGCTCACCTATCGCGCATGATACAGGCATTTACCTTTACTGATCTTATTGAAGCGGTTACACAGGCCGCGCTTGAGCTTTCTAAACGCAAGCTTGGTCCGGCGCAACAAAACATGGATCTGATAGGTAAGATCAGGAACTCACTTTTAACCGCTCAAACACATGCCGAAACTTTCCATTGGCAGGTGCGCTCGTTTTTCGAGGCTGGTGAAGACATGAAGATCATAGAGCGTGGAGCTGCCGCCCGCATCTATTTTTCCCAAAAAGTGTTTGTGCCCATACTTGCAGATATAGACGCTCACCTTATTATGCTCAATGATAAGACCAAGGTAGTGAAGCATGCGAAAGTGTGGAGTTCACTGCGTATACTTGTAGATCAGAAAAACGCAGAGATTAATACTTAGATTAAATAAAATCTATAATTTTACCGCCATCTGCAATAATTATACCCGGCTGATATGCTATTTAATTCAATAGAGTTTCTTTTATTTTTTCCTGTTGTAACTGCATTTTTTTTCCTGTTGCCACATAAATACCGGTGGTTGCTGTTGCTTCTGGCTTCGTGTTTCTTTTATATGTTCTTTAAGCCGGAATATATACTCATACTGATTGTTACCATTGTCATTGACTACTTTGCCGGCATCCTGCTTGAAGATGAACACGATAAGCGAAAGAAAAAACGTTATCTAACGTTAAGTCTTGTTGCTAATATAGGAGTACTTGCGATTTTCAAATACTATAATTTTCTTAATGGCAATATAACAGGCATAGCGTCATTGATGGGTTTTAAAAATCCAATGCCGGTGATGTCCATGATCTTGCCGATAGGTCTTTCTTTTCACACTTTCCAGGCTATGAGCTACACTTTTGAAGTGTATAAGGGCAATCAGAAGGCCGAACGGCATTTTGGCATATATGCATTGTACGTTATGTTCTATCCCCAGCTGGTAGCAGGCCCTATAGAGCGTCCGCAGAATGTACTTCATCAGTTTTATGTAAAACAGCAATTCAGCTATCATAATGCCGTACGTGGTTTAAATCTGATAGCCTACGGCTTGTTTAAGAAGATCGTTATTGCTGACAGGCTTTCAGAGTACGTAAATCATGTTTATCGCAATATAGATAATGCCAGTAGTCTCTCTACTTTGATCGCGGTATTCTTTTTCTCCATACAGATCTATTGTGATTTTTCCGGTTATTCAGACATAGCACTGGGAACCGCAAGATTTATGGGCTTTGATCTGATGACCAATTTCAACAGACCATATCTATCTACGACAATATCTGAATTTTGGTCACGGTGGCATATCTCACTTTCTACTTGGTTCAGAGATTACCTGTACATACCGTTGGGTGGCAACAGATCCGGTAAAATGAAATGGTACCGGAATATTTTCACCGTTTTTATGGTTAGCGGTCTCTGGCATGGAGCTAACTGGACCTTTATAGTGTGGGGGGCTTTGCATGGCGTATATAATTTATTCGGGATCATTACTCAGGATATCAGAAAGGCTATGGCAAAGGCTGTGGGCATAACGCGTATGCCGGTTTTTCACAAGGTTGTCAACCAGTTAACGGTATTCCTTTTAGTTTCTTTTGCCTGGATATTTTTCCGCGCCGAAAGTTTCGACAAGGCCGGCAGGATAATACACAAGATATCTGAATGCGATTTCTCGCGCAATATGTCACAGCTTACAGCCGATAAGGGACCATTCAACTTTTTATTGGATTTTGTGGTGATCGGCTTGCTCGCATTAAGTTATAAATTGCCGGTCAATTTAAAACTAAAGCACAACTTACTATTCCTTACAGTCATTACTTTTTTAATAATAATTCTTGGCAAAAATGCAGCAGCAGACTTCATCTATTTCCAATTTTAAGCGTTTCTTTCTGAGAATTTTGCTGCCGCTTATACTTATCGTATCTGTTGTAGGAGTGCTGTTTTCTATATTCTTTGAACAAAAGATAATTTTCAACAGTGACCTTTGCGGAGCATATAAAGTACATAGAATTACGAACGAGACGCACGAAGATGAAGTGCCTGTTTTCGGTTCTTCCCGTGCAGAAGGATCATACATTCCGGATAGTTTAGGAAAGACATTCTTCAACTACGGCCTGCCCGGCACCAAGTATGATGTGACCTTGTTTTTTTTGCAGCAGGAATGCACCAAGAAAAAGAACGACCCGCTTATTGTGCTCAACTTTGACTTAGATGGCTTAATTACAGGCCTCGGAGATATCTCTAACTACATTCCATCTGTTGGAAATGCTGAAGTAAAAGCACTCATAGGCAATCAATATAAACCGTACTATTCTATCCCGTTTCTTAAATATTACGGGCTCTTCGACACCTATACCCGATTTTACATCAACAATAAGGTACAGTTGACCAAAATATCCAATAAGGGTGCGGCGTTGGACAAGAACATACTGACCAAAAAATCATTTGATGCATTAGTTGAGCAGAGGAAGAACACAAAAGTGGTGTTTACTAATAAACCTGAACTTGAAACAAAGCTGCTGCGCATAATAAAAGAACATCCCGAGCGGATCTTTGCCATTGTCATCGCGCCATATCATAGTTCCTACTTCGTTAACTATAGCAATCCGATGGATGCGGAACTGTTTATTGCAAAGCTTCGCGCAATGCAGAATGTAAGAGTGTTTGATTTTAGTAAAATGCCATTGGCCGACGAGCTGTTCCTAAACACAACACACGTGAACTACAAAGGAGCGCAGGTCTTTTCTCATATATTAAAAGACAGCCTTGCGGCTATACGATCAACCGTGGTAAACCCTTGATGCAACAATAAGGTCATCTTTTACATCAAGTACCTCTGCGATCAGCATATCCGGTTCTCCGTCTACCCTTCTTATATACTCCATAAATACCCGCTCATCATTGGCCGTGTAGGTTGTAGGCAGGTATTGTAAGGTGGGTAATCTGTCGAACGCATCAGCCCACCAGGCCCTCAGGGCGGCTTTACCACGCACCATACCATTGGTTTCGGGCTGGCGGATCTTCAATTTGGGACTAAAGTGCTCCGCATGGTCGTCATAGAGCGATAATAAGCCCTCAAGATCCTTGTTATTAAAGCCATCAAACCACCTTTCGGCAATGTTTACGAGGTTTTTTTGTGCCATTTTTATATTTATTTGATGCAAATGTAATGCTGAACAAAGATTATTTTGAGACCAACTTTTTCATAGTTACATTTGTTGAAAGAAACAAGCTAAAGCCTTGAAAATACTAGCGATGCACGCTAAAGTGTGAATAAAATGTTAGTAAATAAAAGCTGCTTTTAACTGCGATTTAACGAGTTATTTTGACCGTTCAAAAAATATGTTTTGGCAAACTGTTAAAATAAAATCAATAAAAGCTATTGTTTTTTCGAAATGACGATTATATTTGCATTACTAAACACAAACACATCTCTGTTATGAAAAGACTGATCCTCGCTTTATTAACCGCAGGAAGTATAGCAACAACAGCTAACGCGCAAGAACCAAAAAGCATCCTATGGTATGGTGATATTAATTTACATACTGTAAGAGATTCTGTTAACACAACTACCGGCAACGCTGGCCGTGTGCAGAAAACTACAAATTGGAACATCACTACAGGTGTTGGTTACCAATTCAACCGTAACTGGACATTGGGTATGATGCTTAGCTGGGGACAGGATGCAACTAAAACTGTAAACGCACAGCACACTACAGATAACATGTATAAGGTAGGTCCTTTCGCACGTTATTCTCGTTATATCGGTCGTAGCGAAACTTTCTTCTGGTTCACTCAGTTGGATTTCACTTATCAGGGTGGTTACACTACTCACGAAGGAGATCCTGCTTACAACAAGCACAACGGTATCTATGTTGGTTTCTACCCAGCTTTGGGTGTTAACATGGGTCGTGCAGTATGCCTGAATTTCAACATCGGTGGTATGAACTATGCAACTGACAAGTACACAACTGCAGTTTATAGCATCAACACTTTCAACCTTAACTTCGGTCGCCAGGTAAACATCGGCATCAGCAAGAATTTCAACACAGGCCACAAGATGCACAGCCATCATGAGCCAGGTGACGAAGTTCACCACCGTAAGATGGACAAGGATGATGATGATGATTCAGCTCCAAAGCCAAAGAAAAAAGAGCGTAGCCGTGATGATGATGAGTGATCTCATCCCACAAACGGAAAATAATATAGAAAACGTCCCGCTATTACAGTGGGACGTTTTTATTTTTAGTACCACACGTAATACAGACAAGCCTTTACCGTTATCAAATAATCCATTCATCATTTTATGAGGTCATTACTTTTATTATCCTTATTGTTATCCTTCGGCATTGCTAAGGCACAGACTATATCGACTGCGCCTGAAGTAAAAAAGGTAAAGCCGATCGACACTTTGCAGCCTTCGTTTATCCGCCACTCTGTGATAGGCACGCTGGCGGTTGGCTTTATTGACGGACACAGAACCGGATTTTCTGTGCCGAAAGGCTTTGAAAAGAATAACACTTCTGGTTTTGCGCCTATATACGGCAAGCTGGAATATGGTGTGAGTAGCAACATGAGTCTGGGGCTTACGGTTAGTTATGATGGGTACTTTGGTAATTATTATCAGCTTTATACTGCAAATGGCCGCGATTATAAGCGCTACAGGTCGGACAAGACGGACATATACAGTGCGGGATTAAGTGCGTACTATCATTTTGGCAAGATCATACCTATAAAGCGGCTGGATGTGTTTGTAGGTGTGGGCTTTTTAATAAATAATGAACACCATTCGGCACAACCACAAGGAGATAGCACTGTGAAACTGACCGAGCGCAATATTACGCCATCACTAAAGGCGGGTGTGCGCTATTATGTAGCCAGCAGATCGAGCCTGTTTGCAGATTTCGGGTATGATAAGAGCAGCCTGTTTTGTGTGGGTTATTCGTGCAGGTTTATGAAGAAGTAGGACTGGTTGCA
>CANBQQ010000254.1 GCA_947371715.1 Flavipsychrobacter stenotrophus | reverse complement strand
GCTCGCTCGCTTGAAGAACTTAACTATGGTACACCAATGTCCTTTCACGATATCACCCAGAATGTAGGTGAAGAATTGGAAGACTTGAAGAAACGTGGTGAACAAATGAGCCGTGAACTAAAAGACTTTTTCAGTAAGAAAAAATAGTTGCTTGCAACTGGTAAAATAAAGATAAAGCACTCTATATGGGGTGCTTTATCTTTTGTGGTACATTAATAAGAATGATTAGTTTTGTCAAAGTATACAATCTACCAAACGCACTATAATGCTCAATAGAATACTCCTCTGTCTTTGCCTGTTGATACCCTCTTTTTGTTTTGCGCAAAATGACACCACATTGTATTTCGACAGCAAATGGCTGATCAGCGACAAGCAGCACGCTATGTACTACCGCGTCTTTACTAAGGCAAATGATCTATACAAGGTAGAAGACTTTAAGATCGATGGAAAGCTCATGGTTAGCGGGTTTACAGATACTGTTGACATAGACATTTCTTACAACAGGCAAGGACGATATACCTATTATACACCTGCAGGAAACAAGGTAAAAGAAGGTGATTTTAAGGATGGCTTATACTACGGACAATGGCAACATTATTATAAGGCCACCGGCAATCTTGAAAAGAAAGTTGCTTATGTAAATGGTCAAATGGTACATGCTACAGAATACTCTGATACCACCGGCACAGTAACAAGTGAAATGAGTTACAAGCAAGGAAAAATGGATTCCCTCACGCAATATAGATATCACCCTAATGGGAAATTAAGATCGGTCACAGTTTCCATTGGCCAGAAAACAGAGAAAATGACTTGCTATTCCTTAACCGGGGAAGATACAAGTTGTGAGACTGCAAAAAGTAGCACTGTTTACCAGTTTGTAGAGCAGATGCCATCACCTCCATATAACATGATGGAATACCTTAGCAATAACATTACCTATCCCGAAAAAGCACGCCTGAAGGGTTTACATGGGCGAGTGGCCATTTCGTTTACCGTTATGGACGATGGTAGCATAGAAGATGTAGCAGTTGCTCAACCGGTAAGTCCTGATATTGATGAAGAAGCACTTAGGGTTATTTCTACAATGCCTAAATGGAGACCCGGCCGCCAGAATGGTAAACCTGTAAAGGTTATGTACACACAGCCAATTAGTTTCAAATTGGAATAGTCATAGCCAATTAGTTACTTAGAATACTAAAGGAGTACTTCAGATTACCTGCCTCAATTAATGTTGCTTTATCCCTACACCCCATCTGTTTCTGGCACCGGGCATTGATGAGGGACTAACACCCTCACGATAGCGGAAGGTATCGCCGGTAAAGGATCCTTGCCCGCTGACAGTGTAATAATAATAGTCCATAGCATAATAATAAGAAGAAAAATCGGCGGCGACACTCTTATAACCGGCATGACAATGGATGCATAGCACCGTATCAAATTCCAATGAATCATGATTATAGGCTATAGCCTTCATACTAAATTGGCTTATGGTAGTGTCATACCAGCCCACTGTATCATTATGATTGAAGACCACTGAAGTATCAACTACCAGGTAAGTACCCGCAACTTTATCTATCGCATAGGTACACCCCGAATTAATTGTAGCGGAAGCATCAAAGTTATTGGCGACCCTATCCATACACCCGGTTACCTCAGGGCGCCTTTTCAGGCATCCATCATTAACAACGATGAATATTGCTCCCAATAAACAGAAAAACCATAATGTCACTCTTTGCACCATCATAAGATCTAATTTATAAGTAACTATAAATCTAACTAATAAGACGTTCAGTGAGAGGCAAATGTTAGGATACCCGGAAAATAATTGCCATCCTATGCCTAATGGCCTCCAGGGTCGAAAGCTACTATTTCAAGAAAATACACTCATTCATCTTTCTATTCACAACCCGATATTCATCATACTATATGCAATTAGGTTAGCTGACATCTAAGGAAGAATAACAACAAATTAATCATGAGCATATATCTTTGGCTAATATTTAGCAGGAATTACCATGAAAAGATCACTATTATTCTTTATCCCTTTGTTCGCATTTTGTCTGCAGGGTAATGCCCGTAATAAGACAATAGAAAACGTGATCATTATTACAACTGATGGCTTCCGTTGGCAGGAAGTTTTCAAAGGGATGGATAGCGCACTTGCCTCAGATGCACGTTACAATCAACAAGATAGTACTGGCATCTTCAAAAAATATTGGGCACCCACCCCGCAGGAACGTCGCAAAAAACTGATGCCTTTTTTGTGGACAACATTGGCCGCAGGAGGACAATTGTATGGCAACCGTGATTTACAATCAAATGTCAATAATGCCAACCCTTACTGGTTCTCCTACCCCGGATACAGCGAGATATTCACAGGCTTTGTAGACACAGCCATAAATACAAATGCTTACCGGCCCAATCCCAACACCAATCTCCTGGAATTTTTGAACAAACAAAATGTCTTTAAAGGCAGAGTAGCTGCCTTTGGCGCATGGGATGCGTTTGACAGAATACTTAATGAAAAGAGAGCAGGTTTTCCTGTGATCTGTGGCAAAGACAGTTGCGGCGGTAGTCACCCCGACGCTGAGCAACAGCTAATTAATAAAATGAAGCACGATGAATATAGCCCGTTTGGTGATGAAGAACAATTAGATGTGTTTACTCATTATGCTGCACTTGACTATCTGAAAAAACAAACACCAAAGGCCCTGTATATCTCTTATGGAGAAACCGATGAGTGGGCTCATCATAGTCACTACAAAGACTATCTTGATGCAGCAAACAGAGTGGATAAATGGATAAGCGATATCTGGAATTATATACAAACAAACCCTCATTACAAAGACAAAACACTATTGTTGGTGACTGTAGACCACGGTCGTGGCCTAAACGAACAATGGACAAGCCACAATAACAAAATACCTAACTCCAATGAAATATGGTTTGCCGTAATGGGACCAAATGTGACACCAGCAGGTGAAATGAGCAATACACCGCAACTATATCAAAAGCAATTAGCACAAACGATCGCACAAATACTTGGATTTACCTTTACAGCCGAACATCCGGTTGCTGTGGGTTTTAAGGAGTTATTAGAGAGATAATTATCCTGGTTAGCACTATTGGTACCCCAGTTTCCTCAATGTTTCAGCTATTTCTTTTTCACTTCTATATTTTGCTTTGGTGGGCTTGCCAGCTGTCACACCTTCAAATCCTCCTTCTATTTTAGTCGCCACCTCATCAAGTTTCTTCATTTTTGCAGGAACAACTTTAGCCACATCATCGTATATCCTGTTTACATACAATGTACCCGTTGCCTGTTTATCTTTCTTTGTTACTGTAGTCATTACAACCAGCTCTTTCACATTATCTGAGTCTGCATTGACCCAAAATACTCCTGCAATTTTTTCTTGTATACCATCACAACTAAATGTATCTATCAATATCCGTTTGTAAGTATCCTTTGCTGTAGGTACAAACAAATAGCCCATTGTACGTACACATTCTTTGGGTTGTGCACCTTCCTCCTCTGTAAAATATTTTTGTGTGTAAAAAGCGGTCAATGCAGGCGTCTTCGTCCACTCGCTTGTTTCAAATATCTTCGTTTTCATCTCATCCTGAAACCCACAATACAAAGGCCTTGCTCTTACAACGAACTGTAGATTAGGCTCACCGGGTATTCGTTTTACTATCTGCCATATTGCTTTTACGCTCTGCACATTGGTTTCAGGACTGGCATAATATTCATCGGTATTATTCTCAAGACATTTGTTTATGCGCATGTCCCATAGATGTTGCTTTGCTACATCATCCGTCCCATTGGGATTTACTTCAGCATCATAGGTCTCTTGCGTTTTGTGATATTTGTTCATAAGATCATCATATATCTTATCAATTTCTTCTGAATATTTATCACCACTATAATCTCTTGATGAAAGTTCAGCCTGCAGCTTATTAGCATAAGTCAATGCTATATCATAATGGTCCTGCTCGTGAATAAGTACATAGTCAGAATGCATCTCTTTGGTAGACTCTCTTACAAATGCCCTGCTCTGGAAAGCGCACTTTACATGAAAGGTAAATTTTACCCTACCATTGTCCTGTGTCTCTCCACTATCAGCTTTAAAATAAATACTAGGGCATACATAAGCACGCGCTTCAAGATTTCGCTCTGCCAGCTTTTCAGCATGGTCTTTATCCTCTTTGTTCTGGAAGTCATTCCAGGTCAACGTGCGATAGTTAAGAATCTTACCCTCGGGTGCTATCCAATCCTCTTGCGCATAAGTAACAGTGGTAAACAAAAAACATAGTAATAGTAGCAATAAGCGCATTGATCCTGAAATTTTCATTAAATGTAATCTTTCATTGGATAATAGAAAAATGCGCCACTGATGAGAACGATTAAGAAGTAATAACAAGAAATTCGTCGGCAATGCCTTTTCAGGCAACGGTCTGCAAAGGGAATGCCAGCTCCACTCTGCCGAAAATACAAATTTCCATGGAACGGACTTTGTACACTACATCCAAACAAGTACACATGACTAACGAAAACAAAAAGAATATTGCCAGAGTAATACTCGGTGCCGGACTCATATTTGCAGGCATTAGCCACCTAACTACAGCACGGGAAGAATTTAAGTCCCAGGTCCCGGAATGGGTACCGATCCCAGTAGATGATACTGTTGTATACTCAGGAATAACTGAAATAGCACTAGGAAGCGCAATAGTATTAGCTAACAAAAAAGGCAGAACAACAATTGGTAAAATAGCCGCAACATTCTTTATTGCAGTATTCCCTGGAAACATTGCCCAATTTGCGCATAAACGAAACGGATTCGGTCTCAACACAGATAGGAAAAGGTTTACCAGATTATTTTTTCAACCGGTACTAATCTACTGGGCATTAAAGAGTACGAGCGAGGACGAGTAATACATATCCTCCTTTTCATCAAATCCTGACCATCCTGATTCAGACAATCCACGTCGGGCATCATAGTCCATCATTTAATCAGCGTAATCACAGTTCAGACAAATATGTCGGGAAGTGCTTAAAAGCAAATAACCCTTAGCAAGTTAATGCTAAGGGTTATTCAATAAACCTACCTAACGGCAGGCAGGTATGGTAACTACCTACCTTGCCGGGATGTGTATAAACGAAGAATGCCCCGTCTTTCGACAGGGCATTCTTAATAAATATGGCAACTACCTACTCTCCCACATTGTTGTGTAGTACCATCGGCCATGGGGGGCTTAACTGCTCTGTTCGGAATGGGAAGAGGTGAACACCCCCGGTAAAATCACCATAAGATCTTACTGGTTTCTTTGCTTCGTGTTA
>CANBQQ010000253.1 GCA_947371715.1 Flavipsychrobacter stenotrophus | reverse complement strand
GTAGGCGTATTACCTTACAATAATTTCACCAATTACATACTCCAGATCGGGTCGGCAATAGAAGTAGTGGTACTGTCGTTTGCACTGGCAGATAAGATAAACATCTACAGGAAAGAGAAAGAAATATCTCAGGCAGCTACTTTAAGTGCGTTGAAAGAAAATGAAAAGATCATCACCGAACAAAACATAGTTTTGGAAAAAAGGGTGGATGAGCGCACACATGAATTAAACCTTTCGAACCAGGAACTGAACAAAGCGATGACCGAGCTGAAAGAAGCCGAAACGCAACTTGTGGAATCTGAGAAAATGGCTTCATTAGGTCAGTTGACGGCGGGCATAGCACATGAAATCAACAACCCCATAAACTTCGTAACCTCTAATGTTAAGCCGCTGAACAGGGATGTGCGCATGCTATTGGAAACCGTAGAAATTTTGGAGAAACTGGCGCTGGACAACATGCCGGTAGCAGAGAAACAAAAACAAATAGCCGAATACAAAGAAGAGATAGATTATGAATACCTGAAAGAAGAGATAGAGCAATTGCTTAGCGGAATTGGAGAA
The DNA here is from genome assembly GCA_947371715.1 of Flavipsychrobacter stenotrophus. Taxonomy (GTDB): domain Bacteria; phylum Bacteroidota; class Bacteroidia; order Chitinophagales; family Chitinophagaceae; genus Flavipsychrobacter; species Flavipsychrobacter stenotropha_C. The sequence goes on along the minus strand of CANBQQ010000253.1, from coordinate 4,781 downwards.
GGCGCATCGAGAACAGCCGAGATAGTGAAGGGCCTGCGTATCTTCTCAAGGCTTGATGAAGACGACCTGAAAAAAGCGGATATCAATGAAGGATTGGAGTCTACATTGATCATAGCCAATAACCTGCTGAACAATATAATAAAGGTTGAAAAACACTATAGCAATATTCCGCTTATCGAGTGCTATCCTGGTAAGCTTAATCAGGTGTTTCTCAATATGATATCCAACGCCGTTTATGCAATAAAGAAAAAATATGCCGACAAAGATGGTGGTATTTTGGGCATAAAAACGTATATTGATGACAACCATCTGGCCATATCTATTTCAGACAATGGTACGGGTATGGAAGAACAGACCAAAAAGAAATTATTTGAACCATTTTTTACTACAAAAGATGTGGGAGAAGGTACCGGTTTAGGACTTTCAATTGCCTACAATACTATTGTAAAACATAACGGTTCGGTACAGATAAATTCGGAATTGGGACAGGGAACAGAGTTTATTATTAAGTTACCTTTGATACAGAAGTAAAACATCCAGTAGCTTTTAAAATAACACCGAAAATTACCCACATAACACTTTAAATTGAAGACCGTAAATACGGCTATCAAAGAATTGACTTTAGAATAGTTTGACTATTGAAAATAGGACCCGAATTATTATTTTTTAATTCAAGACAGGATTAAATTAAACCAATGGAAAAAATAAAGGTTCTATATATTGATGATGAACAAAATAACCTGAATGGTTTTAAAGCCACTTTCAGGTTTGACTATACCATACTCATAGCATCTACAACTGCCAAAGCTAAAGAATACCTGCGCGACCATAGCGACATAAAGATCATACTATGTGATCAGCGCATGCCCGACCAAACCGGCGTTCAATTTTTTGAAGAGATACGCTTTGAATACCCTGAGCCAATAAGGATGCTGATAACAGGATACACCGATATTGAATCAGTGATCGAGGCTATCAACAGGGGGCACATTTTCAGGTACATAAAGAAACCATGGACAGATACTGATATCCAAAGTGCGATAGAAGAAGGCAATAAATTCCATATGACCAATAGTTTATTGGCAACCAAAAACAGGGAGCTACAATCGGCCTATGATGAACTGGGAAAATTTGCCTACAGCGTAACACATGATATGCGCGGACCATTACTGAGTGTGCTTGGCGCTATTAACATAGCAGAGGGATCGAACGACATAGCCGAGATCAAGGACATAATGGGCATGATGAGCATGGCTGTAAAGAAGCTGGATGAGTTCATCACTAATATTCATGAATACTACAATCTTAAAAGAGGACAACTGATATTTGAAGAGATCAATTTTAATGATTTGCTCAATGATACCGCGGCATTGTTCAGAATATCGGGCAGTGTAGACAATATTCGCTTCACATCTACTGTAAATCAACAAGATACATTTTTGTCTGACCAGATATCAATAAAGATAGTGCTGACCAATCTGCTTTCTAATGCTTTTAAGTATCAGCAGAAAGGTAAAACAGACAAATTTGTTGATGTAAATATTGATGTAAATAACGGCATAGCCACTATATTTGTAAAAGATAACGGAATAGGGATAGATGCACAGCATATAGACAACATCTTTGACATGTTCTACAGGGCCACGTCTGAAGAGACTGGTTCAGGATTTGGACTATTCAACGTTAAGGATGCACTCAATAAACTTAACGGCACTATAGAAGTATCATCTACAATTAAAGAAGGAACAATATTTAAAGTAACTATCCCGGGAATACCAAATGGCGCCAAATAGACAACAGCATTTTATAGTTATTGATGATAGCAAACTGGATTGTTTCATTGCTGAAAAAATAATCAAGAACACAGGTAAATGCGAATCTGTGATCTCCTTTCTGCAGGCAAAAGAAGCTTTGGAGTTCATATCAACAAATACGCTTAGTAGCCTATACCCAATTATTGTGCTGGTAGATATTCAGATGCCTGTAATGAACGGTTTTGAATTTGTGGAGGCTTTTGAAAAGCTCCCCATTAATATCACCAAGAATTACAACATCTATGTTATTTCCTCTTCTATCAATGATAATGATCTCATCAAGGTGCCGAAATATTCATCGGTAAAACAATTCCTGAACAAGCCATTGACCAGTAACAATCTTTCGGCACTGCTTACTAAGGATTAGAGTTATGCCTCACTGCTAATCAACCTGATACCTGAATAAGAATATTAAAACACCCTAAGGTGAACAATTCTAAGTATACTCCCCCTATTAAAAGGAGGAGTAACCAAAAACTCAGTGCCATTTATGGAAAATTGTAAATAACACCGTTTCACAGTATTGTTTCTTTTATAAGACAAAGATAAATCAACAATTTCGAATATTCCATTTACTTGATTATTTAATTTGTTAAAATAATGTTAAATAGATGAATTACCTGGCCAGAAATATCGCCTATCTTCGCAAGGTAAACAAGGTAACACAAGCCGAATTACAAGCCAGTAAAGGATTTAAACCCAATACACAAAGCAATTGGGAAAATGAAGTATCTGAACCGTCGATCGACATAATAATCCAATATTCCGAATATTTTAAGGTAAACTTGTCTGATCTGATCCTTAAGGACCTGTCTAAGCAGGATTTAACAGAGACAAATTATAAAGAGATGCCAGGTGGGATGCGTACTTCCTTAGTAGCAGAGCCTGATATAGAATATACGACTACCAACACAACGCAGCAACAGATAATAGATAAAATGCAGCTGATAATTGATACACAGTCTGCTACTATCAAAGCATTGCAATCTGCATTAGAACATGCAGAAAAACGACTGGCAGGTAAATAATGCGCTACCATTTCAATAATCCTTTTCTATAGCAGTATTAAGGTTAAATTGTGATAAGCTTAGGTACAAAATCCGTAATTTTGTCACCTTAAGTGACTTTTTGACCACTTTAGTGTGGTGATTTTTTTGTTTTAAATCGTCTTCACCTTCAGCATATGGATATTCAAAGTATCAAGAACAGGTTTGGCATTATAGGCAACTCCCCCGCTCTCAATCACGCCCTCAATACAGCAGTACAAGTTGCCAATACAGATCTCTCTGTGCTGATAGTAGGGGAAAGTGGTGTGGGTAAGGAAGTATTTTCCAATATCATTCATTCACTCTCTCCCCGTAAGCACAATCCATTCATAGCAGTTAACTGCGGAGCTATACCTGAAGGAACGATAGACAGCGAGCTATTTGGCCATGAAAAGGGATCATTTACAGGTGCGGTAGATAGCCGTAAGGGCTATTTTGAAACTGTGAATGGCGGTACCATATTCCTTGATGAAATAGGTGAGATGCCATTGGGTACACAGGCCCGCCTTTTGCGTGTGCTGGAGACCGGTGAATTCATTCGCGTAGGTTCTTCTAAGGTGCAGAAAACGGATGTACGTGTAATAGCAGCAACCAACAGAGACCTGCTGGAGTTTACCAGTCAATATAAGTTCAGAGAAGATCTTTATTACAGGTTAAGTACTGTGCCGATAAGGGTGCCTTCATTGCGCGATCGTAAGGAAGACATACCATTGCTATTCAGGAAATTTGCCGCAGATTTTTCTGAGCGATACAAGACCACATCCATACAGTTGGATAGCGCTGCACAGCAATTGCTGGTGAGCTACCCATGGAGAGGTAATGTACGTGAATTGAAAAATGCAGCGGAGCAGATATCTGTTCTGTCGATCAATAAGCAGGTGACTGCCGAGATCATACAACACTTCCTGCCACAGCGCGACAACAGCCGCAGCCTGGCATTGATACCACACCAGGGAAATGCGCAGGGCGGCGGACAGCAGCAGTCGGACTTTAACAGCGAAAGAGATATACTCTACAAGCTATTCTTCGATATGAAGAAGGATATGAACGACCTTAAGCAGATGATCTTTGACGTGGCCAACCATCAGGGTTACACGCCTGCAGAACCGGCATCAAAGAATATTGTTCAGATGTATAATGATGTAGAGCCAGCGAATAACATTTCTTACAGCGCACCCAACAATACGCCTATCCTGCTGGAACCAAGCGCAGCACTACATGAAGATGTAGAAGAAACACTTTCGCTTGCAGACAGAGAGAAGGAGTTCATCAATAAGGCTTTGAAGAAACATAAGAATAGGAGACGAGACGCAGCCGCTGAGTTGGGCATATCTGAACGTACATTGTATAGGAAGATAAAGGAGTATGGGATAAAGGAGTAGATCTTTAGGTTGAACCGGATCACTGATAGTAAACGAATACGTCCCGACGTGAGATTGCTTCGTACCTCGCAATGACCGTGTTTTGAAAACCCTTTACGACGCCAATAAAAGTTCGTCAAATCAAAATCAACGACTAACCACCCCTATTAATTAAACGTGCTGTAATCGTCCATGAAGAAAATATTTGTAACAGCTATAGACACCAATGCAGGTAAAACTGTGATATCGGCTATACTTGCTGAGGCATTGAAGGCAGACTACTGGAAGCCGGTACAGGCGGGAGAACTGCATGATACGGACACCATGAAGGCCCGTGCACTGGCGAGTAATGAGGTATCTGTGTTTCATCCCGAAACTTACCGCCTGAAGACACCTATGTCGCCGCATGCAGCAGCAGCCAGAGATGGAATAACAATAGACCTTGATGCCATAAAATTACCTGAGACAGACAATACCTTGATCATAGAAGGAGCCGGCGGACTTATGGTGCCGCTGAACGACAATGAGTTTGTAGTAGACCTGATCAAAAAACTGGATGC
>CANBQQ010000252.1 GCA_947371715.1 Flavipsychrobacter stenotrophus | reverse complement strand
GTAGTTTTACAGCGAATGGTTCTGAACGGTTTATAACGCTCGGTAACTTCTTTGCAAATAACAATACAGACACCCTGACCGTTTATCCATAGGTCGGGGGCGGAGGCGTCGCTGATTATCTATTCGACGACGTCAGCGTCATAGAAAGCACAGCCACAGCCTTTGCCGGGCCGGATGCATTGATAGGGCTGGGAGATACCATACACATAGGCAGTACAGAAGAGGGTATGCCTACAGAGTGGTATATACTTGGTGGCACTACACCCATTGGCTATGGTGGAGGTATAGATGTTCACCCCACCACTACCACCTCTTATGTAGCAATGCTTGACTTGTGCGGACACATAACTTACGATACTGTAAAGATCTATGTTGTGCCTGCGGGCGTATCATCACTTGGCTTTCCGGCAGACCTTATTAACCTCTACCCCAGCCCCGCTGCTAACCAGCTGCATATAGACCATGCGGCCAGTTGCACCATCACCCTCACAGATATCACCGGCCATACCTGGCAACAAACCCACCTGCTTACCGACAAAGAAACCATAGACATTACCTCCCTCTTCCCCGGCACCTACATAGCCACCCTCACCGATGATAAAACAGGTGATCGTGTGGTAAAGAGGATGGTGAAGGAGTAGAGAAATGTATACCAGCACCCGTACGTAGAGACGCAAGATTTTGCGTCTCCACAGCTGCCTGGTTAACACCGCAAACACACGTCACAGATTGTGTTATGTGGGAGACGCAAAATCTTGCGTCTCTACGAACCTTTTTATTGTACCATAATACAAAACCCGCTCTCCGCACTCGTTCCCGCTCTTACACCCTAAACGCCACCGGCGCCACAGATGTTTGCTTCTTAAAGAAATTGGAGAAATGCGCTACCTCTTCAAACCCCAGGCACCAGGCTATTTCAGAGATATTCCAGTCGGTCTGTTTCAACAATATTTTAGCCTCTTGCGCTATACGGCTGCTGATGATCTCGGTAGTGGTCTTACCGGTATTTTCTTTCAGTACTTTGTTCAGATGGTTAACGTGCACCGACAAGTTGTCTGCATAGTCTTTAGCAGTGCGCAGCTCCAGTTTTTGTTTGGGCGACTCTATAGGAAACTGCCGCTCCAGTAATTCAGAGAATAATGACGATACCCTTGCAGCTGCCGTATGCGGCGGATTGATAGCCGATACAGGCTGCAGCTTCTGGCCATAGTGTATCAGCTCCAGCAGGTAGTTGCGCAGCAGGTCATACTTATACACATAGTCAGATGTCAGCTCCTTATGCATCTTCTTAAATATCGCTTCGATCTCACCTGCCTGCTCTTCCGTTATCTCAAAAACAGGCACATTGCCGGGTTTAAATATAGGCAGTTCATCAAGCACCACGCCACTCTTACTATGTATCAGAAACTCTTCTGTAAACAGGCAAAAATGCCCGCTCTGGTCCATGTTGTGCGGCTGCCAATGATAAGGCACTTTGGGTGTACCGAACAACAGTGCGTGCTTTTCAATTTCTATTACCTTATCGGCATACTCGGCAGTGTTGCGCCCCGATATAAAGTTGATCTTGTAGTAGGCCCTGCGATTGTAGGCCATAGGTGGCTTGCCATTGGCTGCTTTCATCATAGCACCTACATCAAACACGTTAAAATGACCTATGTTCTTAAACACGGTATCTGGCGCATACTTTTGTCCGTCGTCAAAAAAGCCCGCGGTCTCTTTGTAAAAATCTTCCAGTGTTATTATTGCCATAGCCGGTAAAATTCAAAGTTATCTATTTCGCAGCATTCCTCTTATGTAGCCATTTTCCCATAATCGCACAAAGGGGATATAACGGCATATTATGACCCATTTCGGGAGCAGATTAATCATTTTGGTACCTATTGTATCTCAATTATTTTCAGACCGCTCCCGGGTCTCTTTCTTCCAATCTCTCCTTGTTGGCACGGCTTTTTAAACAGTTAGCAAAAGAAGGCATAAGTGAATTGGAACTATTAAAAACAAACGTCATGAAAAAAGCATTATTAGCGCTATCTATACTGGGTTTCACCTGTTTAAGCGCAACAGCACAAACGAAAACAACCACTACAACTACAGTCCGCACCGAAACCGTTAAAGCTGTAGACACGCCCAATTATGCAAAGAACTATAAGGTGTGTAAAGGTAGCTCTACCTATTACACATGCGGTGACAAGCCATCTGGCAAAAAAAGAGTAACAAAAACAACCAAAACGAACACTGCCACAGCAGCTGTTACTACTACTCCTGCTGTGCCATCAGCACAGGGACCTAATGCTAAAAACTATAAGGTATGCAAAGGAAAAGGCAATTACCACATCTGCGATCAAAAGCCAAACGTAACCAACTCTGTACCCCGCCCCGCAAACAAAATAGCTATTGGTGCATCTGACAATAAACCCATCATAAAGACCACCACCATTACCGAAAATGGAGTGATCGCCACTACCACCAATCAAACAGCTACACAACCATCGGCAACTGTGGTACCACAGTCACAATCTATTGCAGATCAATCTACTAATACACTTGCCCCGGCTACTGTCATTGGTCATGTTGACACTATCAACAATGCCAATGCTCCATATCATGGTAAGAATAGCCCTCAGTACGATGGTGCACAAAAAAACAAAGCACGTAACCTGAATACCCCACCACAATCTCCGAACGCATTACCTATTAGCAATAAATAATCATTTTTATAGTTCAGTAAGTAACCCGCTCTTTTTATAGGAGCGGGCTATTTTTTTTGTAGAAAAGGTGCCAAATTTTATATAATAAAATAAAACACGTATCCCTACAGGAGTAGGTTTCTGAAAAGATATCCACATTTTTTGGCTATGTGGTGAGGTCGTAATTAATTTTACACCACTAAACGAACATCACCATGACCACACAATTAAATCCCGAGCTATTCATCAATATTGCTCAAAAACTAGCCAACCAGATCATCGCATTTCAGCAGTCAATTGAGGCCCGACCTGTGGGCCAGCAATTCCCCACAATACAGGAAGCCAATCAACAACATAAGTTGATCACCTGCCTGCTCAGACTGGTAAAACAACCCACCCGTCCACGGAAAGAAAAAGTGCAGGATCCTGAAGATGTTGCGGCATTAAATTCATGGGCAAAGACAGTTAATGACATCTTTTCCATGCCTACAGAAAGTGACCTGCCAATGAAAGATGTTGCACCAAAGATCTGTCCACCAGCCATTACCCAGCGCGACTTTGAACAGTACGGGCATCTGTTAGGCAAAAGCAGCTTCGCCAATCTTACCGACAAGACCACTATCAAATTCAATGGTAGATATGTGAATGCAAAATGGCTGGAATATAACCTCTTCCAGTATTGCCTGCCCGCAGATCAGCGTCATTTTATAGATGATGCCCGTAAAGTAATTGGCGAGGTAAACCATAAAATTACCCAAGAGCAGATCGCGGCTTACCTGGCGCAAAAATCAGAGCAGAAGTTGGCTGCGTAGAAAAAATAAGCAGAACACTGGTCGAAGCGTCCCGCTTCGTCCCGACCCATTCAAGCGTCCCGCTTGCGAAACAACACTAGAATTCTGTAACTGGTCGAAGCGTCCCGCTTCGTCCCTACCCATGCAAGCGTCCCGCTTGCGAAACAACACTACAATTCAATTTGCATGGCATTGAAATATAAAATAAATGATCAGCAGGCTTACTATTTTGTAACATTCACTGTAGTCAACTGGATAGACATTTTTACAAGAGATAACTACCGGCAAATATTTATTGACAGTGTAAAATACTGTCAGCAAAACAAAGGTCTTCTGGTTAGTTCGTGGGTCATCATGACCAACCATGTGCACCTGATAATCGGTTCCAAAGGCAATAAAATTGAAGACATTATTCGTGATCTAAAAAGCTATACTTCACGCCACATAAGACTGGAGATAGAAAATTGCACCTATGAAAGTAGAAAGGAATGGCTCATGAGTATGCTAAAAAAAGCAGGCTATAACAATAGTAACAATAATGACTTTCAATTGTGGCAGCAAAACAATCATCCTTTAGAAATGTCCCAATCTGAGAGGATGACTCAGCGAGTTAACTACATTCATAACAACCCCATAAAAGCCGGATTTGTTATTGATCCTGTGCATTGGAAATGGAGTAGTGCTTATGATTATAGTGGTGGTAAACAAGGACTAATTGACCTTATAATGGCTTTCTGACCATACTCGCAAGCGGGACGCTTGCACCAGTCAGGACGAAGCGGGACGCTTCGACCAGTGGTTTCAGCTACACCTCATCCTTCTTCGGCACACTACCAAACACCACATCCCACAATACGGAACTTACGCCAAAACCTTTATCAGGCTGTTTGTAGTGATGCAGATGATGATTGCGCCAGAGGGCCTTTAGATACTTTGGAGGAGCAAAGGCATGAATGGCATAATGCATAGAGCCATAGAGTATATAGCCAAAAAGAAAACCGGGGAAGAAAGCCAGCGCATTCCATCCCATTGCGGCATACATTGAGTAGTAAATGATCACAGCCAGTATAACACTGGGAACAGGTGGCATGAACAGTCTGTCCTTATCACGGGGATATTCATGGTGCACGCCATGTATGGTGTACAGTATGCGTTGCGCCCATGCGCTGTCGGCAATTATGTGGAAAATATAACGGTGCATGGCGTATTCAAAAAGTGTCCAGGTAAGAATACCACCCACAAAAAGCAATGCTTCACGGCCTATGGCCAGTTCTCTAGTATGCGCCCCGTAATAGAGCATCGCCACTATCACCGGGAAATACATTGTGTAAACGATGGCGGGATGTGTTTTGGTCATCAGTTCCAGCACCCCATTCTGAAACAACCTGGCCTGTCCTTTGTTTTTGATCTTTGCGAATTCCATGTTTCCCGGTTTAGTAGATTAGGGATAAATGCCATCTGCCTTTCACAACAATTCTTAAAGAATTAAGTTACAATATCTTCTACTATAAAGTTATAGCCGACACACTTATCATGAAAAATTCTATTGCAAAAATTATGCCAGCGAGAGGGGGAAATGGCATGACCGTAACGGCGATTTGTCTTGACATCCCGGCACAACAAGCCCTTGCGCTCAAACTTTTACTTAGAAAGTTGTCACCTGTATATTCAAAATAAATCCAATAAACTAAGACAGTAATTTCTGACGAACGAGGAACTCAAGTTGTTCGTTACTGATGGTAAGCTTGCTGTTCATTTCCTTCTCGTCTACCTTTTCCCGGAAAACTTCGTATGCCTTTGTGATAGTCATATCTAATTCTTCCTCATTCCACGGCTTGGTAAGGTAGTGAAATATCTTGCCTTTGTTTACCGCGTC
>CANBQQ010000251.1 GCA_947371715.1 Flavipsychrobacter stenotrophus | reverse complement strand
TGATTTACTGTTGCCGCCATATCTTTTGGTAATGGTGCATCGGCAGTGATCAGTTTGCCGGCTACGGTCTCAAATTCAAGTCTGTAGGCGTGTAGCGCTACGCGGTTCAGCAAAGGTCTTTCTTCTTCCTCATGCTTAGCCATGTTGTACCGGCGCTTGATGGTAGATACATAAAAGGGTTTACCATCACCATACAATTCATCGCATACCAGCGGATGCCCGAGATACTGCATGTGTACTCTTATCTGGTGTGTACGGCCCGTGTGGATCTGAAACTGCATAAGGGCATATAACGGCCATTGCTCAGATACGCGATAATCGGTAACAGACATTTTGCCTTCTTTTCTCGATACCACCATTTTGCCATAAACAGCAGGGTGCTCGGCAATCAGGTTTTCTATGCGGCCTTCTTCGGGAACTACTATGCCGGTAACAATACCAGCATAAAATTTACTAACTTCTCGTTCCATAAATATGGTAGACAAGTACTTGTGTGCAGCTTCGTTTTTAGCAAAACAAATTACGCCACTTGTGTCTTTATCTAACCGGTGTGCTACCCATATGCGTTGATCATATTTGGCTTCCAGCATCTTGTTAAGACTCGGCAATGTAGCATCAAAACGATCTGGTATCACCAATAATCCGGCAGGTTTATTTACAATTACCAGTTCGTCGTCTTCGTAGAGTATTTCTAGTTTCATTATTCAGTTTCTTTATGATAAATATGCGGCGAGGCAAATGTCTTCCTGCCTGCGCATTTCTTGTTTGTCGGCAGCTGTTTTGTCGGTATAACCGCACAAATGCAATGCGCCATGAAATATTACCCTGTGCAGTTCATTGAGATAGCTTACCCCGAATTTGGCTGCATTTTCCCTTACCCGGTCTACACTTATGTATATCTCACCAACCAGCTCTGCGTCAGTTTCACTAAGATCGAAAGTGATGATGTCCGTAAACGTGTCGTGATCCAGAAACTGCTTGTTAATGGTCAGCAGGTATTCATCGCTGCAGCAGATGTAATTGAGCTTTACTTTCTTAATGCCCTCCAGGTGGGTATCTACGAGCGTGTCAAGGTAGGTAGAAAGCTTACGCTTATCTTTTAATCCTGATGTTACTTCATTGTCCTGGAAAGTGGCCGGCATTTATTAAAAATTTCGGCAAAGGTCGTGATTTTTGGGTTATATCCTCACCGCACACAAATGTGCAGCGGTAGTTCACGCAAAGAGCGCAAAGGATTAGCGCAAAGAACGCAAAGGCAATTTGTATTTGAGAGCGCAAAGAGTTGGAGATGTGACTCGCGAATTAAAAGCAGAGTCTACCGAAAGTGGATTCAAGAGAATCGGCACTAAATTATCCTCTCAACATCTGTTTCAGTTTCCAGATGCGGGATGTGTTTTTAGATAATATTAGATATAGTGCTCTTCTACCCCCAAAACTGCGATAAAAGCGTTCTACGCCGGGATCCATGCTGCCTTCCATGTCGAAAGTCTTTTGCCCTCTGCGCTTGGCTTCCTTTATACCATGCCAAAGTAATAACGACATAGCTTTGTAGTTGTCTGATTCAGGGTTTTGCCCAAGGCTCAGTGCATAGCTGCACTCGCTATCCCACACTTGCCATACTATGCCATGTATCTTATCGCCGGTTTTGGCCACCCATATTGCACCTGCATCATGCTTTATACATGAATCCAACAGGCGTTGCATGTATGCCAGGCTGAAGTGAGCAGATTTACTTTTTCGAGTGAGCATATGCTGGTAATACCCGTAAAGGTCTTTCAGATGTTCCGGTGAATTGGTTATGGTCATTTCCCCTCCCGCCTGGCGAATATTCTTCCGCAGACTCTCCTTCATATTGGCCCGCAGTGTTGCTTCGTCGGCAGTTAGATCTATAAGGAATGTTTGCTGTACACTTTGTTGCAGACCACTATTCTTAAACAGTCCTGCCTGCTTTAGTTCGGGTTGCACAGCCAGGCCCCATACCTGCGCATCTTTTACCTGTTTCAGTAATTCGGCAGTAGTTTCGTATTCATAGCCGTCAATATTAGCTGCCTTTATGTCTTTGGGGAAGAACACTTTGGGGCCAAGGTAAGGTGTGAGTTGCGGATTGCGGATAAGGCTCACGCCGGGTTTGTTTTCTATGGGGTAAGCCCATACTCCCTGCGTATGGCAGCCTTTTGTTACTATCGCGGCATCCCATTCTGTGCATGCCGCATCCATCCACCAGTATTGCGAGAATACGGGTATTTCGGGGTGTTGCTCACAAATGGTCTTATATAATGCCTTGTTCAAAACTGAAAACTAAAAATTTAAAACTAAAAACATTTCCCGGTTCCGACGTAAATTGAATACGATCTGCTGTCTGAATCGGTACTATTTAATATGTACTAATTACTAAGTACTACTTAAACTGCAGCACTTTTGCCGGTTGTATCCTGCGGATATATAATGCCGGCAGCCAAAGATATATCACAAATACTATGAGGGTAACAATATCTGTCAGCGCCACATGCCACCATATTACTTTTACCGGCACATACTTCATGAAGTAGGTTGCTTCATCAAGCTTAAATATGCCGTAGGTCTTCTGCAGCCAGCAAACAGCTAACGCCAAAATATTACCTGCAAGTATGCCAATGGCACTGATAATTGTGCCCACGTTAATAAATACACGGCCTATACTACCGAATGGCATGCCCAATGTTTTTAGTAAGCCCACCATGGCAGCCCTGTCTATCATCAGCACCAGGATCACCCCCGATACATTGATGAACGCTACGAGCCCCATAATAATAAGAAGTATGATACTGTTCAATGACTGAAATTTCAGCCAGTCGAACAGGCCTGCATTAGATTCTTCCGTTGTAAAAGCATCTACAGGTGCATTGACCAGGTTGTAATGGATAAAGCTGGATACGGTATCTGCATAAGCCGCATTATCCAGGTCTACCTGGTATGCATTGATACTATCGGCGGTCCAGTTGTTCATGTGCTGTAGCAGCCTTATGTCACACACACCATAGTATTTGTCCACATCTTCCATCCCGCTGTGGAACATGCCGCTTATCCTTACTTTTCGCAGGCGGGGTGTAGCGCCGGCTTCAAAGAATTCCAGCATTATGGTATCTCCTGCCTTTACGTCCAGCAGGTTGGCTGTACGTTCAGATATCATTATCTGGCGGGAATAAAGTGTGTCGGAGTAGTCTATACCCTGACCTGACAACCGCACACTTTTAGAAAAATGATAGTTTTTATCCACCCCTTTCAGTCGTATGCCTTCCATTTTACCATGACTCTGCAGTATTACCGGCCGCTGAGCAAATGGGGTTACAGTGGCTACGTGGGGTATTTTTTTTATCTCGGCAACCAGCTTTTTATCGTAATAAATGGGCGGAGTGGTGAGTGCATTTGATTTTAAAGGATCGAAGTAGGTGACATGAACATTGCCCGAAAAGCTATATAGCTTATCCCTTACCGCATCTCCAAAGCCGGTAGAAACGGCCAATGAAAGTATCATTACCGCCACACTAAGTGCAGTAGCCACCACCGCCAGCCTTATAATAAAGGAGAAGGTGCCCGTTTGCCGGACCAGATACCGGCGCGCTATGAAAAATGATAAATTCAAAGTGGCGTAAAAGTAAGTGATTTTGTCGTTAGGCAATGAGTACGAGGTTGCGCATGAATTTTGGTTATTTTTATTGCATATTATTGCTGTTTATGAACTATTCTTTCCTGGTTGCGGTTTGCATACTGGCTTCTTTTTCTGCTTTGGGTGGAGAGGGGGACACGCTTTATTATAATAACAAGTGGTTGCCATGCGAGCAAAATGAAGCGGCTTACCTGCGCGCATTTACAAAAGACTCAAAAGGATATGATGTCACTGCGCTCACTGTTAGCGGCAAGGTACTGATGACAGGGCATGTATCGACCATAAAGTGGACCAGCAGAAAGGTGTATGAAAATCAGCGTAACGGCAAATTTGTTTACTACAGTGCGGGTGGACAGAAAATAAAGGAGGGGGTGTATGAAAATGGGGTGAGCACAGGCAAGTGGCTGATGTACTTGCCGGGAGACACTAAAAAAGTTGAAGAGAACTATTATAATGACGGAGCGTTAGACTCTTCTAAGTCGATTGAAATAGAGACGGGGCGTGTGATTTATGCTACTTATAAGGGTAGATTGGACGGGGAAAAGAAGAACATAAATTTTGAATATTATCCCGGTGGTAGCGTAAAAAAGATGTACTTATCTGACGGCAAAAAGACGACCACGCAATGTATGGATGATAAAGGGACCGTTATCCCCTGCGACACTTTATTAAATCCATCCGGTGATTCTATCGTTGAAGAGCTGCCTGTTCCGCCATCCAGTATTATGAGATTTCTGTCTCAAAATGTGATCTATCCAGAATCTGCGAGAAGTACAAATAAGCATGGCAGATCGTTGATCTCGTTTGTAGTGATGGAAGATGGCAGCCTTGCAGGCATAAAGCCTGTGAATACAGTGTGCCCGGAGATAGATGAGGAGGCGATGAGGGTGATTGCGTTGCTGCCCAAATTTAAGCCCGGCATGCAAAATGGTAAAGTTGTAAAGGTGTTGTATACCCAACCATTGATGTTTAAGTTGCAATAGTGGTTTACTGATTTCCTACATCTTTTTTATTTGATTTGCCGTATATGTTACCGACGGAACGATTTTTATTGCGTTCAGGCTTATATATAACAAAACAAATAAATTTTACTACTTACCTTACAACAATATGCCATCATTAGCCGCCATTGCAACGATAGATTTTCCTTCTAAGATAGACCAGGAAGAAGTTAAGAAATATGCCCGTCAGCTGTTTGAACCATCATTTCCGGCGGTAGGCCGCCTGATGAGCATATTCGATAATACCGAGATCAAGACGCGCAATTTCTGTAGGCCGCTTGATTACTATGCGACCTTAAAAGATTTTAAGGAAAATAACTATGAATACGTACGCACATCGCTGGAATACTCTGTGATAGCTATTGAGCACTGTTTGGCTCAGGCGCAGCTAAAGGGTGAGGATATTACCGATATTGTTTTTGTTTCTACAACCGGTCTGGCTACGCACAGCCTTGATGCCCTGATCATAAATAAGATGCGGTTGAACCAATATGTAAACCGTATACCTGTTTTCGGACTGGGATGTGGTGGTGGCGTATCGGGCTATGCAAAAGCTAATATAATAGCCAAAGCCAATCCGGCGGCGGTGGTGCTCTTGGTGTGTGTAGAGCTATGCTCGCTCACCTTTTTACGCAACGATTTCAGTAAAAGCAATTTTGTGGCTTCCAGCCTGTTTGCCGATGGGGTAGTAGCCTGTATTGTAAAAGGAGACGGCCATGAGCCACCGGTTAACAAGAAATTTGA
>CANBQQ010000250.1 GCA_947371715.1 Flavipsychrobacter stenotrophus | reverse complement strand
TTTAATTACCCCGGAGGAGAAAGCAATGCACTAATGAGGGTTAAATATTACTTTGAAGAAAGCGGGCGGGTCTCATCCTATAAAGCAACTCGCAATGGACTGGTAGGCGCAGACTACTCGACTAAGTTCTCACCCTGGCTGGCCATTGGCTGTATATCACCCCGGTATATTTACCACGAGCTGAAAACATATGAAGTAAACCACGGGGCCAATGACTCCACTTACTGGGTGGTATTTGAATTGTTATGGAGAGACTATTTCCGATTAATGATGAGTAAATATGGGGTACAATTATTCCGGAAGAACGGCATTGAAAGCAACTACCCGAAAGATAAACAGCACAATACAGATGCATTGACAAAATGGATGAACGGCGAAACCGGAGTAGACTTTGTAGATGCCAACATGCGTGAACTAAAACTTACAGGCTTCATGAGCAACAGAGGGCGCCAGAACGTTGCCAGCTATCTGTGTAACGACCTTAAACTAGACTGGACATACGGCGCAGCATATTTTGAGGAACAGTTAATAGACTATGACGTGTGCAGCAACTGGGGCAACTGGGCATATATAGCCGGTGTCGGCAACGACCCTCGTAAAGACAGATACTTCAATATTCAAAAGCAAGCCGACCAATATGACGCTGACCACAGTTATAGAAACTTGTGGCTGAAGTAATAGCTTGATATAGGGCAGCAGAAGCCTACAACCCAATCCGAAACTTAACTTGCTAAAACACGTCCACTCCCTTCCCCGTTGTTATCAGGCTGTACAAGCTCTCCTGCACCAGTCTGCCCCATGCACCCGAGCAGCCACCATAACACTCTATGGCGGGCACTAGTCCGTGGTGGGTAAAGGTGACTTTAGTTTTATCTCCATCTTTAGCAATGTCAAATACAATTTTTGTATTCGTCCACTCATCCTTGTCGGCAACAAAATTGATTTGGCTCTCAGTCACAAGCCACACTACTTTTTCGTTAGACACTAGGTCTGTTACCTTCTGCTTTGAAAAATGTACATCCGCCATTCGGTAAGTAAACTCATCATTGAGTTTGTCGGTGCTACCCTCAATTTTACCCTGCCACCATCCACGCACATTGTTGATAGCGTCAAATACTTCTTGGGGCGCCTTGTCTACCGTAATGCTTATTGAATAATCTCTTTTGTCCATAATTACTGTATTTGAAGTATCGATTTGATCATTAAAAAATGTCGCTGCTTGTTGTACAAATGTAGGGTCTAAAAATACCGCCGGCGTGGTGTATAAAAGACTTTATAGCAGGCACATTTAGACATAGAACAAAATATAAAATACACACAAACCTTAACTTGTATTGCTCATCAGCAAATGGTACAAGTTGTAAACTGGGGAACAGCGCCCCAAAACTGTAGAAATCAAAGTGTATCGAAGTCCTCTTCGCATACAACAAACACTGCATGTATAATCCACTCAACGCCTGTTTCGGCAAGTATTTCACAAAAATCAGTTCATGATCATCATACACTAACAAATAGTAAAGAGTTGCCTTATATACCACTTTGAAAAGATAATAGTACGTGGCATAGTTTTTACTTCTTTATCGGTATAAAACTACCTACAATGACACTTTCATTTAACAGCGCTGAAAAAACGATAATTATTCTTAATGACCTGATCAAGATCAACAACGACCGTATTGCATGCTATGAGCGAGCTATCGGGAACGAAAAAAATCTTGATACTGACCTTAAGCAGATTTTCAGCGATGTAATAGCGGAAGCCAACAATAATAAACAACAACTCATTGATAAAGTAAAGAGCCTTAGCCGTAACCCTAAGGACGCAAGCACCCTGTCTGGTATTCTGCACCGCGCCTGGACAGACCTTAAAGTAACGCTGATAGGTGAATCGAGAAAAGCGATCATCAACTCTTGCCTTTACAATGAAGAAATAGCACAGCATACTTATGAGGCTGCCCTCAATGTATCGGGTAAGATGAGCGAAGATGTTCATACAATAATTCAACAGCAACACGCAGGGATAAAAGAGACATACAACCACATTAAAAGCTATCGCGAAGTGGTTAGCTACTACAGCGCTTCAAGACTAGCATACGCCAATTAAGCGCTTAAAAATGTTAATACAAAAATGCCCTGCGCTCAACAGTCGCAGGGCATTTTTTATGTTGGAACGGTTTTTATTCATTTCAGATAACACACTATTTTCCAGGCATTTGAGCAATGAATACACGTTCGGGCAATGCAATGGGCATGGAAAAGAACAGATCTTTTAAAAATATCACTTCCACATGCAGGCTAAAAACATATCGTTCCACGAACTACTTATAAAACTCAGATCATATTTCCAGGAAAATAACCAGTCCCGTAAATATGCCAATGAGCAGCCACCACTAAGGGCCGAGTTGTTCAGCACTGCGCAGATGGAACAGTATGGCCGCCACCTGGCAAAGGCACACAAAACAGTTACCGGCAGAGCACCCAATTTCCTGCTGAAACGCCTTGCGGAAAACGAAGATATGCTGCACGAAGTGCGCAACCTGCTGGCCGAGGCCGTAAAGGAAGAACAAATGATAAGCCCCGCCGGAGAATGGTTGCTGGATAACTTTTACCTCGTTGAAGAGCACATACGCACCGGCAAACAACACTTACCCAAAGGTTATAGCGAAGGCTTGCCGCGACTTACCGAAGGCGATAAAGAAGGACTCCCACGCGTTTATGACCTAGCCGTGGAGATCATAGCGCATAGCGATGGTCATATCGACATTCAGAACATCAGCAGCTTTCTGCATGCTTATCAACAGGTCACCACCTTAAAGATGGGTGAACTGTGGGCCATACCCATCATGTTACGTCTTGCGCTGATAGAGAACCTGCGCAGGGTATCGGCGCGGATAGCCATAGATCGCATCAACCAGAAACTTGCCGACCAATGGTCTGACCTGATGATGGAAACTGCAGAGAAAGATCCTAAGAGCCTGATACTGGTAATCGCCGACATGGCTCGTTCCGGCCCACCCATGGAAGGGTCATTTGTAGCAGAGCTAACCCGCCAGCTTATGTGGAAAGGTCCGGCACTAACGCTTCCCCTTACATGGATGGAACAACGCCTTGCCGAAAATGGCCTGACAACCGCTCGCCTCGTAGACATGGAAAACCAGAAGCAGGCGGCCGACCAGGTATCTATAAGCAATACTATAGGCAGCCTTCGCTTTGTGAACACCATGGACTGGCGTGAATTTGTAGAGACCATGAGCAGCGTAGAGACCACCCTGCGTCATGATCCTGCAGGCGTATACGGACAAATGGATTTCGCCACGCGAGACAAATACCGGCACATAGTAGAGCATGTAGCCAAGTTCAGTCAATGCTCCGAAACAAAAGTAGCAGAGCTGGTCCTCGAGTTGGCCAATTCCGGCAACGTACTCTATGGCTCCGCAAATAAGAAAAGCCACGTAGGCTATTACCTTGCCGAAAAGGGTTTACGCGAAACCGAGAAGGCTGCAAAGATGAGGTTACCATTGCATCACGCTGCATTCAAATTATTGAAAGACAACCGGCTGATCGTCTATGCATCTTCTATCACATTCATCACGGTGCTGTTGGCAGGTCTGGCCACTTACCGGGTATACCTTCACCACTCGCCAATATGGCTGATTGTGCTGGTTGGTGTATTCTCAATGATAGCAGCCAGTCAGCTGGCACTGTCACTGGTCAATTGGATAGCCACCTTACGTGTAGTACCCAACATGCTGCCCCGGCTCGATCTTTCTCACGACGTGCCCGTCGAGTATAAAACACTGGTGATAGTGCCCACTATGATCAGCAGCCCTCACGGCATCAGTTCACTTGCAGAAAGCCTGGAGATCCGCTTTCTCGCCAACAGGAAACCCAACATATATTTCGGGATGCTTACCGACTTTAACGATGCACCCAAAGAGCATATGCCGGCTGACGATGAACTGGTCGCTATAGCAGGAGAAAAAATAAAGGAACTCAATAAAAAGTATGGCGGCGGAAAGGATATCTTCTTTCTCTTTCACCGTCCACGCAAGTGGAATAAGCATGACAACACATGGATGGGCTATGAGCGTAAGAGAGGGAAATTGGGTGCGCTGAATGACTTCCTGCTGAATGGCAACGCAAATGAATTCACTTCAATAGTCGGCGACACTACCCTGCTGACAAGGGTTAAATATATTATCACCCTCGATACCGATACCCTTTTACCAAGAGACAGTGCGTGGAAGCTGATCGCAACTATGGCGCACCCGCTCAATCATCCGGTGTACTCCGAAACAAAAGGACGAGTTACGGAAGGCTATGGATTACTTCAGCCGCGTGTCTGCGTGAACATGCCCGAGCCAGATAGCTCCTTCTACTCCCGTATGCATGCCAGCGATACCGGCGTCGACCCATATACAAGACTAACGTCAGATGTATACCAGGACCTCTTTTACGAAGGTTCTTTCATAGGTAAAGGCATATACGACATAGCCGTTTTCGAAAAAGCATTGAGTAACAGGTTTCCCGAGAATCGAATCCTCAGTCATGACCTCGTTGAGGGGTGTTACATACGTTCAGGACTGGCCACAGATATACAGGTATACGAAGACAACCCCGGCAAATTCAGCACCGATGTAAGTCGCCGTCACAGGTGGATAAGGGGCGACTGGCAGATCGCCTGGTGGGCACTACCTATTGTGCCCGATGCCAACCGAAAGCTGAAAGCCAATCCGCTTTCAGCCCTTTCTCGTTGGAAAATATTTGACAATCTCCGCCGCAGCCTGGTGCCATTTTCAATCATGGTGCTCCTCATCCTCGGTTGCAGCCTGTTAAATGATCCATGGTATTGGACCTTATCTCTGTTTGCTATAATCATTCTACCATCCCTTATTGGCTCACTATGGGGATTGATGAATCGCCCAAAAGAGATCATGCCCAGCCAGCATATCATATCCTCACTGGCCAGTATGACAGACGGTCTGAAGCAAAATATTTTCGCCCTCGCCTGTCTGCCCTTCGAAGCATTTTACACAGTCGATGCCATACTCCGCACCAGTTGGAGGATGATCATATCTAACCGCAAACTACTACAGTGGAAGCCATCAAATACTGTAGAACAAAACAACGACAACACGTTAAGCAATGCCTACCGGGCCATGTGGATCAACCCGGTAGTAGCAATAGCATTGGGTATATACATGGGTATCTATGAAGGCATTTCTCTTTTCATTATGATGCCCATTCTCCTGTTGTGGTTAACTGCACCCGCCGTAACGTGGTTGATAAGCAGGAAGTCGGCTAAAATAAAAACAGAACTATCCGCGTCTCAGCTATACTTCCTGCAAAAGCTTACCCGCAAAACATGGGCGTACTTTAAAGAATTTGTAGGACCCGAAGACAACTGGCTAC
>CANBQQ010000249.1 GCA_947371715.1 Flavipsychrobacter stenotrophus | reverse complement strand
GTCTTCCGAGCGCCTCTATATTACACCTTGCCTTAAATAAGTATTTCCTGTACAGATCTTTGATGCCAGTTTCGTCAAACCTCCCGAATGCAGTATCAACAAATAACAATGCATGTGCAGGCTCAGCATCACTCATTAGTTCTGCCTTTGCAAAAACATTATCGAAATAATCGGGATGGCTGTATTCACTTTTTTTATCCCCATGGCAGGAACAAAAAAGCAAACCTGTGAATAGAATAAATGCGGCCAATCGTCCCCACATAGAATAAATAAAATATTAGCTAACCCTGTTCTTTTTAGCGGATTTCGAATACTCCATAAAATGGTTAATATAAAACAGAGAGAATAAAACATTAAATATAAGAGTTTCCGTAACAAAAAAATAACTAAATTTGAAATATTGTATTTTTATTGACATTATTAGTATGTGCCTTTTATTGGTTTAGTACCTTTAGATATGGTATAATCGTAGTCTTTTCTATTATAAAGTTAAATTGGGCTATAAAATTTTTGCCCAAATTGAACATGGCCGACCCGAGACTTGCGGGGTTAGCCCTTCGACTTTTCTTTAAAATGGCCGAAGGAAATGCCTAATATCAACGTCTAATTGCCTTAATACCTAAATTTTAAGTATGAAAAAGATATCTCTACTCGCCGCCTTACTGGTTAATGGCACGATACTGATGGCCCAAACCAACCCGGTAATTACAGCCTGGTTGAGGAACACCACCGGTGTGACCGGCCGCCATTATGTTTCGGGAAGTTCTACACCAATTGTAGACGCCGATTCGGCCAATGTGCAAACCGTGCTGTATTCCGCTACCTGGTCTTACACCAGAACAAAAGGTGTCCCCACCTATGTAACAGGGCCTTTTCTTGATGGCAATCCATCCCTGACCACATCTCAGAATGCGATCTTCAAGCTGCCACTAACACCAACTGCAAATACCGGCACACCTACTGCTACTTCAGGTGGCGATATCGGCATATTCATTAATGGTGTAGCTATGTTTGACTACAGGGATGGCGTATCGTGGAAGAATTCTACAAGCAGCCTTGCCGGCGGACCACTTATGGGCATGGGCGATGGCGTTTGGAACCGCGATGCTATAGTAGGCGAAGTAACAGGTTTTGACTGCTCAAAGGGCCACCCGGCTATGGGTAATTATCACCACCACCAGAATCCAAGTGCATTTGGCCTGGATCTTAATGTGTTGTCGACAGTATGTAATCTTTATACTTCTGATGCACTTTATGTAATGGATAGCACCCACCACTCTCCCCTTCTGGGTTTTGCATTTGATGGCTACCCTGTCTATGGTGCATTCGGCTATAAGAATGCAGATGGTACCGGCGGTATCACAAGGATCAAATCAAGCTACGCCTTAAGGAGTATTACCACCAGAACTACTTATGCCGACGGTTCTACCGTAACAGCAGGTCCAGCGGTAAATGCAACCTACCCGCTCGGCTATTTCCGCGAAGACTATCAGTATAACACTACTTCAGCAGCTACTCCTGATTACCTGGACGAGCACAATGGCAGATTTTGTGTAACTCCTGAATACCCTGCCGGCACTTATGCTTACTTCTGCACGGTCGGCTCTAACTGGAATTCGGCATATCCTTATATGGTAGGGCCTACTTATTATGGTGTAAAATCTGGAGGTAAGGTAACGTCAATTACAGAACCGGTTACCATTTTTACTGGTACAGTTGGTATCAACAATGTCACAGAAGATGCACAAGTTGTAAGCGTATTCCCTAACCCTGCAAGCGACCTGATAGCTGTACAGTTAAAGAACTTCAATACCGAAACAATAGTGGTAGAACTCTATGACATAAGCGGCAGAATGGTTCAGAAAACCATGGTATACCCAGGTAGCACTATGGCTTATTTTGACACAAGGACCATATACGATGGCGAGTACATTGTAAAGGTGATCACTACCAGTGGCGTGATCAGCAAACGTGTAAGTGTTTTAAAATAAGACACTTTGAAACATTCAATTGGAACGACCCGCCTTTTCGCGGGTCGTTTTTGATTTATATCGGCTGTGGCATAATTTTTATAAGTAGGTTATCATTCACAACAACCTATTAATTAACTAAATTTACTGCATGAAAGACATGCCACTTACGGTACGAAGATCAATAGAACTGCTGGGGCTTTGCGCCGTTGGTGCACTTCTAGTTTGGGGTAAAGATGTTATCATGCCTTTGATAACGGCTTTCTTCTTTGCGCTGCTCATGTTACCCATGCTTCGCTGGCTCACAAAACACAAGATACCCGAGGCGTTGTCTATTGTTTTGTGCATAGTAGCCGTTTTTATTGTTGTAGCAGGCATAGCTACTTTCCTTTCCTACCAGGTAGGAGGGCTGGTGAGTGATATTGACAAAATTAAAGAGAATCTGCTCATCCACTGGAACAACATCAGTAAATGGATCAGTACTAAAACCCACCTGTCTGTGGATCAGCAAATGACCATGATACATAAACAGGCAACTAAGGCAGGCAACAATGCTACGGGATATGTGCAAGGTGTATTTTCATCGCTGAGTAACATTCTCATATTTGTAGGGTTGCTGCCTATCTACATTTTCCTTATTCTCTTTTACCGAAAATCGTTATTGCAATTTACCTACATGTGGTTCCACAAAGCCAATCACCCTAAGGTAACAGAAGCGGTAAAAGAAACCGAGGTGATCATCAAGTATTACCTTGGCGGGTTGCTCATACAGATCAGCTACCTTACTGTATTACTTGGCGGTATTCTCTTGCTGTTTGGTATAAAACACGCCATATTAATCGGTGTAATATTCGCAATACTCAATCTCATCCCTTATATCGGTGCACTAATAGGTAATCTCATTGGCATTGTACTTACACTAACATCGTCGCAGGAGATGTGGCAGATATGGGCGGTACTGGGAAGCATAGCCGTAGTGCAGTTTCTGGACAACAATATACTTATGCCCCGTATAGTTGGCTCTAAGGTGAAAATAAATGCACTGGCCAGTATAGTAAGCATAGTAATAGGAGGACAATTGGCGGGCGTAGCGGGTATGTTCCTGTCTATACCGGTAATGGCAGTACTAAAGATCATCTTTGATAAATCTACACACCTGCGCCAATGGGGCCTGTTGCTGGGTGATGACACTCCCGACAACCCGAACATATCAAAATTGGTGCAACGACTTCAGAAAAAGCGCGACGAAGAGATAACAGAAAAAGAAAAATAACCCGTTATTTTCATCATTTATACGATGAACTTACCTTTGCGCAACCATGGATGCACAAAAACTAATAGATGTAAGTCACCAACAGGTGATCAACAAAGAAAGTACAATAGTGTTCAATTATTTCTCTGACTTCAGAAACGATAAACTGTGGCGTAAGGAAATAAACAAAACAGATATTGACACTTCAATTATTCAGGTCAACACGAAAATAGTAGAGCACTCTTACCTTTCAGGAAAAGTACCTGACTACGTATCAACACTTACCTGCACCGATCTGCAACCGGGTAAACTCATCGTTAGTGAATCAGTATCGGAAAACATGTTTTGGGCGAAAAGCACAAGAATTGTAGAGCCGATCAGTGAAAGCAAATGCAGGATCAGCTACCGGATACAGTTTGATATCGATATTGTAAAACATGGATTGGGTATGGCCCTGCCAAAATTTTTTGTTAGCTTTTATACCAAACAAACCATGAAAAAATACATGAATCAGCTCAAGAAGAACCTGGAGTAGCTCGGCTTACTTATTAAACTCGGTCATAGCCTTACCAATACCCTGTGTAGCCCAGCATTCTATGGCATCTACGCTTTTCATTACAGTGTCTTTCAGTGCAGGCATTTCAGATGGTGTCCACTTACCCAGCACGTAATCTACCTGTCGCCCTTTCGGGAAATCACTACCTATTCCAAATCGTAACCTGGGATAGCCATTGCCGGTAAGTAACAGTTCTATATTCTTCAGCCCGTTCTGGCCACCGGCGCTGCCACTCGCCCGCATACGGATAGTGCCCAATGGCAAAGCAAGATCATCAGCTATTACCAGCAGATTTTCCAGGGGTATCTTTTCTTTGTCCAACCAATATTTAACTGCCTTTCCGCTCAGGTTCATATAAGTAGTTGGCTTTATCACCACAAATATCCTCCCCTTCCACCTTATCTCTGCTACCTGCGCATGACGATCCAGCGTGAAAGTACCTCCATACCTCAACACAAAAGTATCAACAACATCGAACCCAATATTGTGGCGGGTAGCATCATATTCATTACCAATATTACCTAACCCGGCGAGTAAAAATTTCATGATGCGAAAATAAGTGAAAAGCCAATAAGATGATAGTGTCAAACATATTTGCAGCTACACTCCATAAGTAAAGCCCGTGGTATGGTATTAGTACTCATTAGTGAAAACGGAAAATATGAAAACGCACAATCAGAACGAGAACGCGAATAATGTTCGTACTAATGCACATGCCTCACAGAGCGGTGGTCACAAACCTGAAAATAAGGACGATCTGGATAGCCGTAAAAACGAAGAACAGGACGATAAGGGCAATGATGTGACCCACAATGAGAAAGATGTAAAATCGGAACACAAGAAGAAACACTAGTATAGTAAGAAACAAAGCAGGATTTATTGAAAAGAACCACATAAAATGTGGTTCTTTTCAATTTTACAGATAACCCTCACTTACCACAACCTGGCATCGCCAAAGCATGAAAAATATTTATTTCATTTTATACAATAATATTATAGTTGTGTGTTATTTTTAATACAAATTTCCACTCTTTTATGAAACCTGGCCAACGGCAAATTATAGCTGGTATAAGTTGCCTTATCGTGTGCGTATTACTCTACGCCTGCAAGACAAGTAAGTTTGATCTGCAAGTAACCAAAAACTTCGAAACCGAGATAGAGCAACAACAGAATCTCGAGTTCACATTCAGCAAAGACATTTATCCCGACAGCCTGCTTAACAGGTGGGATACGGCTGCCTTTGTAGAGATCACACCGAAGGTAAAAGGGAAGTTTAAGTGGAACAGTTCCAACATGCTGTCTTTCTCTCCTGCTGAAGGCTTTACACCAGGCACGGAGTACACCGCAAAGCTGACCAAAGAAATTGTAAAGTACAGCAAAACCAAGCTTAGCTTCGACGATGCCCCACTCCACTTTCACACAGCAGAGCTGAGGGTAACTGAAGCACACGTATCATGGATGCGCGGCACCAATGTGGCCAACATAATGGTGCAGCTGGATATGAGCTTCAACTATGAAGTAAACCTCGGCGAGGTGGTTAATCGCCTGCGGCTGAATAGCGGCGGCAACAATGTAACTATCAACACCGCCAACACAGGCAATGGCAAAACGCTGTCAGTGCAATTTATGCCGGTAAACGATAAAGATGAAGAAACGCC
>CANBQQ010000248.1 GCA_947371715.1 Flavipsychrobacter stenotrophus | reverse complement strand
GATTACGCATGTGCGCTTCTTCGATCTGGTCACCCGACTTGATGCGTGTAAGCTGCGTCATCAGGCCATTCATCATGTAGTTGTCGTAAGCAGCTTTTGCCACGTCCATGTTCGGCATAACGCCAATATCTACCAGCTTCTGATCGTTTACATAATATAAGCCTACAAGGTCCGCACGTGCTTCTTCAAGGCAGCTGGCATAGTTTTTCAAAGTCTTGTCTGTTGTTTCTACACCCGGATTTATTTGTCCTGAAGCGTGACCTATACATTCGTGCATGTCTGTATGCAGATCTGAAGCAAGCGCACCGTACTTTTTCATACGAGCTATTACTTCTTCATTGGTGCCAAACTCTGTGAGCATACCACCCTTGGCACTCGCCAGGTTGTAAGAGTGAATAATGTTACTCAGCGATACCGATTTCGAGCCATGCTCCTTACGGATCCATTCTGCATTGGGCAGGTTGATACCGATCGGTGTGCTTGGTGCAGCGTCGCCACACTCAACTATTACTGTAATTGCTTTAGCCGTAATGCCTTTTACTACAGCTTTCTTGTGCTCCTTCATGATAGGAGAGTTGTCCTCAAACCACTGCGCTTCGGCCGCTATCTTTTCAAGACGTTTGGTCTCCTCCATGTCGCGGAGTGACAATGTGCTTTCAAAGCTGGCCTTTTTGCCTATCGCGTCGAGGTACACTTCTATAAAGCCATTCACTACATCTATACGGGAGTTAACATCCTTCACCCACGCTACGTTGTAGTCGTCCCAAACTTTAAGGTCGCCTGTTTTGTAGAAACGGATCAGCTTATCGAGGGCATCCTGTTGTTCTTTATTTTCGGATACTGCAAGCGCTTTCTCGAGCCACATAACAATGTGGCCGATAGAGGCACCGTACATGCCATCGCGCTTCCATGTTTTCTCTACGATCTTGCCATCCACCTTCATCAGCTTGCTGTTCAATCCCCACGACGGTGCATTGCCTTTGGTATCGAACTTGTCGTAGTATGCTTCTACTTCTTTCTGAGTTACGCCTTCATAAAAGTTGTTTGATGAGTTAACTACGTTATCAACATTAGGACGCAGGTCTACCACCTTAGGCTCGAAGTTCATATCGAATACGATGGGCTTTAAGCGCTTTGCAAAGGCATCAACAGATTCTGATTTTTCCTTTGGCAGCTTAGTTACATCGCTTGCTTTTAGTACGGACACGAAATACTCATACGAACACTCAGGGATAAACTTGTCATTGCTATAATGGTGGTGATTACCATTGCTGAACCAGAAGCGACCGCAGTATTCTTCAAGCGCTTTCCAGTCTTTGGTATTCTTATCGCCTTTGTAGGTGCCATACATTGCTTCTATGGTCTTACGCAGCAGAATGCCGTATTTGCTCTTTTGGTCGTAGATGATATCGCGACCACACAATGCGGCTTCATAGAGGTAATATGCCTGCTGTTTTTGTTTGAGGGTAAGCTCGTTAAAACCCGGCACCTCGTAACGGAGTAATTGCAGATCGGCAAAAGATTGTGCTTCTACATTGAAGTTAGGGTCATATCCCTGTGCAAGGGAAGTGTTGCCCGATAATTGCAGACTCATGAGCGCGATGGCGGGAATAGCCCATTTTTTTATGTGGTTAAATTTTTTCATTAAAACGTGTTGGTTTTTTAAGAACGGGTTAAAAGTAAGATTATGTAGGGATTTGATGAAATGGGATGTACTCTTTAGAAGGATAGTAGTATTTTTATCCTGCTCCCATTATTCTTAAACAACTATAAATCAGCCAATATGAAATTGCTTCTTCTAGTGTTATCCCTTATTTCCCTTACCGGCTTTGCGCAGAATTTTGAAGGGAAGATCGTTTACAAGAATAGTTACAAGAGCAAAGTGCCCAATTTCAGCGATGAACAATTTACTACAGCCGCGGGAGTGCACGTTGATTATTACATAAAAGGGAACAACTACATGTGCACATTTGATGGCACCTACATGAAAGGTATGACCTACATAGGAGCAGAAAATAAGGGTTTCACTTATTTAGGAATATCAGACTCTGTTTACTGGGAAGACTACAGTGTTTATAACGATACTGCAACAGGTTATGAGATCAAAAAAGATGCGGCCTATGTGATGGGGTTGCTGTGCGATGCGATCATTGTTACCTCACACAAAGGCAAGGTTACCAGCTACTACAATAAAAAGTATGGAATAGACCCTGAGGTATATAAGAACCATGCAAACGGCCATTGGTACTATATCATATCAAAAATAAAAGCTGTCCCCATAAAGACGATCACTGAAAACGATATGTTTATTGTGACCAGCACTGCAGTGTCAATAACTCCCGGCAAACTGAGTAGTAAGCTATTTGAAGTGAAGGACAGGAGTAAGTTGGCGCCGGCCAGGTTTTAAGGGGCTACATAATTCATATTTCATTCTTAAATTTGTAAAAAGCGAAGTAATGACACTTGCCGATCTTGACATAAACAAAACATACACTTATGCAGATTACCTGAAATGGGATTTCAAGGAGCGTGTGGAATTGATCATGGGCAAGTTGTTTAAGATGAGCCCTGCACCAGGTAGCCGACACCAAAAAATATCGATGAGTTTTTCCCGTCAGCTTGCTAATTTTTTAGACGAAAAACCCTGCGAAGTTTATGCTGCACCTTTTGATGTACGCATCC
This sequence comes from Flavipsychrobacter stenotrophus, assembly GCA_947371715.1. Classification (GTDB taxonomy): domain Bacteria; phylum Bacteroidota; class Bacteroidia; order Chitinophagales; family Chitinophagaceae; genus Flavipsychrobacter; species Flavipsychrobacter stenotropha_C. The sequence continues at coordinate 2,792 of CANBQQ010000248.1, read as the reverse complement.
CAAGAAAATCGAAAGACGATAAAGATATTATTAGCGTTGTGCAGCCGGATCTATGTGTTATTTGTGATAGAAGCAAGGTAGATGAAAGAGGTTGCCTTGGCGCGCCGGATATAGTTATTGAGATATTGTCGCCCAGCAATAACTCTGTAGAGCTCAACAACAAGTTTGATCTTTATGAAGAGGCCGGGGTTAAAGAATATTGGGTTGTGTCTCCGCAGGATAATACTTTCGTTGTGAATACACTCACTAATGGTACGTTCGTTCCATCGAGACTCATGACAACAGGTGTCTATGAGTCTTCTATATTGGCTGGGTTCTCTTTGAACCTTGATAAATTGTTTGCTGCATAATACTTTTGCTGCGTAATCCCTGCGTCATTTAACAAAATAGCATCTTATCTATTCTCGTTGATTATTATACGGGTGCAGCATGATTTATATCAGTATTGAAAGAATTATGTTTTCCACTTGGATAGTTTCTTTTAATTTTGCCACGCAAATAAAATTTTTTTAATGGCTGTTGTTATTTTCTTTTTTAGTATCTGGTATTTATCTCTTTTTTGCCAAACGTTCTTTCATCACCGGTATGCATCGCATGCGGCTTTTAAAATGAGCAAGGGTGCAGAGAAGTTCTTTTACGTTCTATCGTTCATCACACAGGGTTCTTCTTACCTGAGTCCGCGTGCGTATGCTATTATGCACCGTATGCATCATGCATTCACCGACACGGAAAAGGATCCGCATTCTCCCTCTTATTCAAAGAACGTGGTGGACATGATGTGGAAGACTTACATTATCTATGCCGGTATCAGCAACCGCACTACCGAGGTTGAAGCTAAGTTTACGAAGAATGTGCCTGACTGGCCCGCGTTCGACAAGTTTGCGGGATCTATGTGGCCAAGAATATTCTGGTCTTTGTGCTATTTTACTTTCTTCTGGTTTTTTGTAACTAGTCCGTGGCAGTGGTTGTTATTGCCACCACTGTTGCTGATGGCTCCCGTACATGGCGCTATCATTAACTGGTATGCTCACAAGTATGGTTATGAGAGTCATGAAATGCCTAATACTTCTAAGAACCTGATCCCGGTAGATTTTCTAATGCTGGGCGAGTCTTACCACAATAACCACCACAAATTTCCATCCTCTATCAATTTCGGCAGAAAATGGCATGAGCTGGACCCGATCTACCCGATCATCCGCCTGCTGGGAGCTGTACATGTGATCAAGCTGCCCAAGAAGGGCGCTGCACCTGAGTTTAGTGAATGGTAAATGTTTGAATAATATTTTGAAGCGGCTTCCTTTGGGAGCCGCTTTTTTGTGCACTGTATGGCTCGTGTTAGGTGGTCTTAGCGCATCTCGAAGAGAACCGGCCCGATGCGAGACTGCTTCGTTCCTCGCAGAGACCAATTTTTTAGTCGGTTATTATAAAAGGAACTTAAAAGACTAAAAATCTCTTTTTCTTCTTTTTGGGCAGTTCTATTGATACTATCTTATCTGCCTTTATGGAGTATTTCAGGTTGTAAGCCAGTTTATACTTCTTCTTGCTCTTCTTCTTCAGCATTCCCAGCTTATTGATGACGGTATCGCCTGTGATGATCGTCCCCAGGGAAACTAATGCAGATGGTTCAAAGTTCGGTTGGGTGGTTGGGTATTGTTTTGTGCGGATGAGCTCGTCGATTCTGTGCTGCACTTCCTGTGAAGACCGGAATTGAGTCGCACCGCCCTTGTTCTGGGCAAATGAACAAGCGGCACAGAGGATAAATGTCAGTAACAACAGCAGGCGTTTCATATAGTCAAATATAGCGCATAATATCATAGCAGGGCGTTAAATGCGTGTAGGAACAGGTAAGGGCATTTTCCGTAATTTTGCAGCATGAATCTTTCCGCTCCATCGCATATAGCCAATTATATTGGCGGTAACCTGCAGGCTCCCATCAATGGTAATTATATGGACAATATGAACCCGGCAACGGGTGAAATATATAGCCAGACACCTGATAGTGATAGTGCCGATGTGGACGTGGCTGTGGCTGCAGCGAAGGCTGCTTTTCCGAAGTGGAGCACGACTACACTAGAGGAACGCTTTAAGATTCTGAACCGCATAGCAGAGCTGATAGACCAGAACCTGGAGGCACTGGCTCTGGCGGAGACCAATGATAATGGTAAACCGCTATGGCTGAGCAAGCGTGTGGATATTCCGCGTGCTTCAAGCAATTTCAGGTTTTTTGCTACGGGCATAATGCACTTCAGCACAGAGAGCCACAACATGGAGGATAAGGCCATCAATTACACTTTGCGCCAGCCAATAGGTGTGGTGGGCTGTATCTCTCCATGGAACTTACCTTTATATTTATTTACCTGGAAGATAGCCCCGGCTCTGGCTGCGGGTAATTGCGTGGTATCTAAACCAAGTGAGGTAACGCCCATGAGTGCCTACCTGCTGAGTATTATCTGCAAAGAAGCGGGTTTGCCTGATGGTGTGCTGAATATCATTCACGGTGGTGGTCCTAAATGCGGATCAGCTATTGTGGCACATCCGCAGATAAAGGCGATATCATTTACCGGCAGTACTCGTGCCGGTAAGGATATTGCTGCAGTTGCAGCCCCAATGTTCAAGAAAATATCTCTTGAGCTGGGTGGTAAAAACCCGAACATCATCTTTGCCGATTGTAACTGGGATAAGATGATGGCAACAAGTGTGCAGAGCAGTTTTAGCAACCAGGGACAAATATGCCTGTGTGGTAGCCGCATACTGGTGGAAGAAAGTATCTACGAAAAATTCAAAGAAGAGTT
>CANBQQ010000247.1 GCA_947371715.1 Flavipsychrobacter stenotrophus | reverse complement strand
ATTCTCCTTAAGCACACCCATATTGTAGTCTTCGAATATGAGTACCTGTGGTTTTACCCTTTGCAGGTAGCGCAGTACCATATCTATGAAGGGATGCTCTTCTTCGGTATAGAGATCATCGGTAGTTTCATCATCCAGACGCATCATCTGCTGGTTACGGCTGAGTATCCTTACCTTGGTGGTAGTTGGCCTTCTGAAACTCTTCATAATGAGGTCCGTTTCTATGCCTGCATCTTCTGCCATACGGATCAACGAGTCTCCTTCGGCATCGTCGCCCACTACGCTAGCCAACGTAACCGTGGCACCTAATGCGCGGCAGTTTATGGCCACATTTGCAGCGCCACCCAGGCGACTTTCACGCCTGTCGAGCGACACGATAGGCACCGGTGCTTCAGGGGAGATCCTGTCTACATTTCCCCACCAGTAATTATCGAGCATCACATCTCCTACCACCATTACGTGGAGGTTACTCATATCATTGAAAATCTTGTTGAGGTCAGCTTTGTTCATCTCCTTTAACACCACTCTTTTGTAAAAAATAATATATAGGCAAGCCTATCAATGTAATGATAAGTCCGGGCCATGTAGTTTCGGGCTTTTCTTTAAGTAATACTATGCATATGAATGCTGCCATGGCAATGTACAAAGCAGGTATAAACGGATAACCGAATGCCTTGTAGGGCCGGGGATGATCGGGCCTGGTCATGCGCAACTTAAAGATACCACCAATAGTAAGTATGTAAAACACTAATACTGTAAACACGATAAAATCAAGCAGCGCACCATACTTGCCGCTGAGGCAGAGCGCAGATGCCCAGAGACACTGCATCCATAATGCAATAGAAGGAACACCCTTATTGTTGAGCTTCTTAGCGGCAGGCAGGAAAAGACCGTCTTTTGCCATGGTGAAGTATACACGCGCACCCGACAATATCAAGCCGTTGTTACAGCCGAAGGTAGAAACCATGATGAGCAAGGCTATGATCTTAGCACCATCGGCACCCCATATCTTTAATGCTGCGGCCGTGGCCACCCTATCGGAAGGAGCACCGGCGATCTCAGACACACTCATCACATTGAGGTACATGAGATTCATACTTACATACAGCACAGTAACAACCAGTGTACCTATAAACAGGCTAAGACCGATATTGCGTTCCGGGCGCTTGATCTCACCAGCAATGAAGGTTACGCTATTCCATGCATCGCTGGAGAATATGGCGCCGACCATGGCCGTGCAAATAGCAACGATCAATGCACCGTTTGCCAGGCTTTGATGGGTAATTACAGTAGAGCTACCACCAATAACCTTAGCGTTCCATGCTTCGCTCCAATTCATGTTCCAGATAGCATGGTCTTTGAAAAAGAAGAAACCAAATACGATAAGGCCTGCCATTGCGGCTATCTTGGCGAATGTGAAAACAAATTGTATCCACTTGCCACTCTTAACGCCACCTGTGTTGATGAAGGTTAGAAATACAATGGTACCTATGCCTATGAGCTGAGCAGCACTGACGTGATAACCTGCAGCCGTTCCTATTAAAATATTTTCATCACCCAATGCTGGGTTGAGGTAACCGGCGAACTTGCCGAAGGCTACGCCAACAGCTGCAATTGTCCCGGTTTGTATAACTGCAAAAAATGACCAGCCATATAAAAAACCATAAAGTTTACCATACGCCTCCTTGAGATATACATATTGGCCTCCGGCGTGTGGATACATACCACTTAACTCACCATAGCTTAATGCTGCAGTCAGGGTTATAAATCCCGAAATAAGCCAAACCACTATGAGCCAACCGGCACTACCTACCGAGCGCGCTATGTCGGCACTTACTATAAATATGCCGGATCCGATCATGGATCCGATAACGAGCAATGCCCCGTCGAGCAAGGTAAGCGAACGGCGAAAAGATGAGCTGTTTTCCAAATGTATGAAGTTGATTAAGTAAGCTCCGGTAATTTACAGAAAAGATGGCAATTACTTCTTTGTACCCTTGCTCACTTCATCTTTTGATGTTGCGTTCATGCCTGCAATAACATCTTTAGTGATCTCAAACGCTTTATTGGCGTACATTATAGGAGAACCACCGCCAGCTGAATAAGACAGAATGAAATCGTAATGTTTGTCTTTATTGTACGTCTCAAGATAGGCATCTAACCTCTTCTTAAGGTCTTTGTTCATTTCTTCCTGCTCTTTCATCAGCTGCTCGGTAAGCGCCTGGTTGCGGCTTTCAAGGCTCTGCTGCATATTCATATACTGCTTCTGTGCAGCTTCGTATTCGCTCTGAGAAAGTGTTTGTGCCTGTGCCTTTTTCTGAATGTCCTGCGCTTTGGCCTGCATCTGCTGTGCGCTCTGTTGCAGTTCGCCTTCCATCTGGTCCTTACGTTTCTTGAACTCGTCGCGATGCTGCTTCAATAATTCGTAATGCTCTTCTAAAGTATCGATATTAACGTATGCGATCTTAGCACCGCCAACGGCAGCAGGAACCGCTGAAGATGCTGAATTACCCGGGTTATTACAACTTGCAGCAAACAATATAACGCTGGCAAGTGCCAGTGCACCAAATATAGATTTTCTATTATTCATGTGTATGATATTAAGATTGGTCAAAAGTAATAGATTACAATTAAGATAAGAAGCTGTAAAGGTTAAAACGTTAATAATATCGGTGAATACATTATTGCCCAAACTTCTTTTTCTGATAGCTACGGGAATAACCACCCCATATCAACGAAAACGTCACTGTGTTGCCTGAAAGGTCGGTGCCGCCTGTGTTCTTATAATTTACCAGATTATATCTTGCCTGCAGGGCCAGGTAAGAATCGAGGTACTTATCGGTCTTCCTTACATGGCGCAAGTAAAGCTTATACTCTAACCCACCATTCAGGTTTAGTGTATTTATATTTTTGAGTATGTCTTTTTTGTTTCCTGTCTCATCTTGTATGTACAGTACTTCTGCTCCTTCATATGCCATACCTGCTATCACCGCCAGTTCTGTACGCCTGGTTCTATAAAGAGCCTGACCAAAATCCAGCCCGAAGAGGTAACCAAAGAAGTGGTTGGTATTGTAAACCGAATCTCCGTTTTTAGTGTAATAGTAATTTGGAGCGTTGCCAAAACTAAGGCCTACAGGTATATTGAACCAAAATCCCTTACTTCTGCCGCCAATAAAACAACCGGTTGTAACGTGGTCGCCGAGAATGCTCAGATTGCCCAATGGATGCCATTGACCTACGCTCATGCCATAACTAAAGCCGCCAAACTCTCGACCCTTCTTGTAGGCTTGTTGTATCAAGGTACCGTTGTATACCGAATCTGTCAGACGAGTAAGTTTGAAAGGTGATGGGTCGGCATAGTAGTCTACCAGGAAATGCTCAACAGGGGAAAGACCTTTCATATCGAGCAAGCTGCCTGCCATAGAACGAATGAAATTGCTGTACTCGACGTAGGCACTGTAATAGAAAGTCTTGTATTGCCATGGTTCATATTGGATATTGAAGAAATCGTAGTTGGAATTGAGGTAGCCAATTATATTGCTCTTATAGTACTCCTCCTGTACCGGCTTGCTTCCTCTACCCGGACTTTTGTATACATTGTTCAAGCCTTCCCAGAATGTTCGCTTTTCTATAGCATGTAAAATGGCAAATGCTACGGACGCCTCTGTCATACCACAGTTTTTCTGCCAGTATTCGTTTACCGCATCGGCGGTATCGGCTTTTTTAGCACGATATAGCTGGGGAATAAGGGTGATGGAGTTGTAATAGATATCATCGCAGGTGAGTATCCTGTGGGTCATCATGGCCTCAACCTGCGGGTCTTTGATCTGGGCAAAGGAGCTGTCATTAAACAAAGTAACCAAGGCGAGCAACAAGAGTATTTTCAGTGTATTATTCATAAAATGACGAATAGAGTATGACCCATAAATTATGTCGCCCTTACAGGGCTAGTGACTTGGTGCGTTTTAATTCGAGGGGTTGAAACCCCTCGCTATTTATGCCGCCCTTTCAGGGCTTGTTCTATGTTTGCTTGCAATCAACAAAAAGTGCAGGAAAGAATAAACTCTCCTGCACCAAAATTATTGTATTATAATTAGATATTGAACTTGATACCCTGCGCCAGTGGCAACTGATCGCTGTAGTTGATGGTATTTGTCTGACGGCGCATGTATGCTTTCCATGCATCGCTACCACTTTCGCGGCCACCGCCTGTTTCTTTTTCACCACCAAATGCACCACCGATCTCAGCACCGCTGGTACCGATGTTTACATTAGCAATACCACAATCGCTACCCGCGGCTGACAAGAAAGCTTCTGCTTCGCGCATGTTAAGTGTCATGATAGATGAAGATAAGCCCTGAGGAACACCATTCTGCATAGCAATAGCCTCATCGAGTGTGCTGTACTTCATGATGTACAAAATAGGCGCGAAAGTTTCATGCTGTACAATTGGCCAGCTGTTGTCTGCCTCAAACACACATGGCTTAACGTAGCAACCACTTTCGTAGCCTTTACCTGTGAGTATACCACCCTTTACTACTTCCTTACCGCCTGCTTTCTTTACTTCTACAATAGCATTAGTATAGGCTGTAACAGCATCCTGATCGATCAATGGGCCAACATGGTTGGTCTGATCCAAAGGATCGCCGATAGACAATTGCTTGTAAGCATTTACAATCTTCTTCTTGAATGCATCATAGATGCTTTCGTGAATGATAAGACGACGTGTAGTTGTACAACGCTGGCCGGCCGTACCTACGGCACCGAAGATAGCAGCTGTCATAGCAATATGTAGATCGGCATTTTCTGTAACGATGATGGCATTGTTACCACCCAATTCCAGCAATGAACGACCCAGACGCTCTGCAACTGCAATACCTACTGCCTTACCCATGCGGGTAGAACCGGTTGCAGATACCAATGGTATGCGTGTATCGTGGCTCATCCACTCACCACAATCGCGGTTGCCCACTACTATGCTGCACACACCCTCAGGTACGTTGTTTTCTTTAAATACTTCTGAAATGATATTCTGACAAGCTATTGCAGTCAAAGGCGTTTTTTCAGATGGCTTCCACACACAGGTATCGCCGCAGATCCATGCCAGAGCACTATTCCACGCCCAAACGGCAACCGGGAAGTTGAATGCGCTGATGATACCTACTACGCCTATTGGGTGATACTGCTCATACATGCGGTGACGAGGCCTCTCGCTATGCATAGTAAGGCCATACAACTGACGGCTCATGCCTACCGCGAAATCGCAGATATCGATCATTTCCTGCACTTCGCCCAGACCTTCCTGCAAGCTCTTACCCATTTCATATGAAACAAGTGTACCCAGAGCTTCTTTGTTTTTCCTAAGTGCCTCACCTACCTGGCGAACTACTTCGCCACGCTTTGGTGCCGGCCATGTGCGCCACTCAGCAAATGCTGCGTGAGACTTAGCCACTACATCATCGTATGTTTTGCGGGTAACAGATGTTACC
>CANBQQ010000246.1 GCA_947371715.1 Flavipsychrobacter stenotrophus | reverse complement strand
CTGTCCACTCACTTAGGGTGCGCCGACTATTTTGCTGCTGCGCAATCAACAACTTTACCATATCTCTTACATTGTATGGCTCTATCAGCAGTACCTTTCCTGTACCTATCCTGAATATGTTGTAGGATGCGCTATCTATGGCTTGTGCTTTGCTATTAAATACTGTAACTATTCCAGTAGAAGCCGTGCAGATATAGAAATTGTCATTGTCCTCTGTCGCAATGTAGACTGGAGGAATGACCATCTTTTTATCCTTAGTACAATAGCCAAAAAGCTTACCTGCTTTGTAGGGATACAGGGGCTCTTGGGCATATCCCAAAGTGTATACCAGACAAAACATAAATAAGGCATAAACGTATTTCATTTTCGCGCTGGTTTTATCCTTCAAAATAAGTGAATTTCAATTACAAATAGAGGGTAGTGTAGGTCTTGCGGTGTAGGTGAGGGGGCATTTTAAAAATGTTGTACCTTTGAATAGTAAATTATTGATACATGACACTGCGAGTGATAAAAGATGGAAAAGATGGGGATACGGGGGTGTTTATACCCATGAGCGATTGGAATAAACTAACAGAGTTACATGAGGATCTTAAATTACTTGTGGACACAGAGGTTGCTGCGCCTAAGAAGGTTAAATTATCTGAGTTGATCGGAACACTAGATAGTGAAACAGCAAAAGAGATGCTGGAATATGTGGCTAAAAGTAGAGAGGAATGGGAGGAACGTTTAAATAAACAGTTCTAACAGCAACGAACATGTACATACTGGATATAAATGTTGTCTTCATCTACTTAATAATGCACTTAGTGCTTCAGCGAGGACGTTTCTTATACAGGTGATTGACAATGATCCAAATATATCTGTTGTAACAAAAATGGAGACATTAGGATTTAATTTCAAAAATGAAAAAGCACAGACCTCAGCCCAATCATTTATTACCGAGTGCAATGTTATTGGAATAAGTGACGAAGTTGTAAATGCTACTATTCAAATACGCAAAATAAAGAAGATTAAGTTGCCCGATGCAATAATTGCTGCCACAGCAATGGCTTATAGCCTGCAATTAATAACACAAAATACCGCTGATTTCAATAACATTGATGGCCTGCAACTAATAGACCTGGAGAGCTTATAATGTTCCATCAAACGAAGATAGGTTGTCTGCATTATAACATTCCGATCAGTTGTCATGTAACTGTGACTTACTAATAATCCTCTTCCGCCACTTTACAGCTTCATACCAGATCACCGATAATGCGCCGATGCCAATACTTGTACCTGCCTGCGCCGGTGTAAGGTAGCCAAACTTGAAAAAGGAGCTTAATGCAGGGACATAGATTAGTGCCACTTCAATGGCTATGGTTATGCCAATTATCAACCAGACCAGATTGTTTTTATACCTGATGGTAGTGAGTATAGAATAGTAGAATGAGCGGTTGATCAAGGTAAGCAAAATGTTTGCAGACAATAACGCCGTGAATACCATGGTACGGGTTATTGGTTCATTATAGCCTTGATGTACGGCATATTGATAGGTGGTGAGCGTGCCGGCGGTAATGAGTAATCCCTGTAGTAAACTTGTTGCCAGTTCGCTCCAATTGAAGAATGTTGTTGCAAATGGGCGTGGTTTCAGTGACATGGTATTCTTTTCCATTGGCTCATTCTCATAGATGATAGAGCATGTTGGCCCCATTATCAGCTCCAGGAAAATGATATGTACCGGGGAAAAGATATTGGGGTATATCCAGCCGAGCGCAAGAGGGATAAATACGGTAAGAATGATGGGAATATGAATAGATATGATATACTGAATGGCCTTTTTGAGGTTGGTATATATCTTACGTCCAATAGCTACTGCGTCGACCATCTTAGAAAGGTCGTCTTCCATGAGAATGAGTGATGCTGCGTGTTTCGCAATTTCAGTACCTTTCTTCCCCATAGCAATTCCAATGTGTGCCGCCTTTAATGCAGGCCCATCATTTACTCCATCGCCAGTCATGGCTACAATTTCGTTGCGGGCTTTCAGTGCGTTGATGATCCGCAGTTTTGCTTCCGGGAACATGCGGGTAAATATATTGGTTGTTTCTACGCGCTCCTCAAGTTCTGCATCTGTAAGGGCCATTAGTTCATCGCCTGTAATACTTTGTTCAGCGCCCTTAAATCCTATTTGTCGTGCAATAGCGCCTGTGGTAGCAGCATTGTCGCCGGTTACTATTTTTACCGCTATGCCTGCCTTATAAAATTCCTGTAGTACTGTTGCTATGTTCTTTTTCGGTGGATCATAAAATGCCACCATGCCCATAAATTTGAATTTGTAGTCTTGCTGTTGTTCGGGATAGTTTGTGCCCTGCATTGTTGTTGCGCCTACTGCCAGCAACCGGTATCCTTCGGCAGCCAGTGAGTTTATTGCGGTGTGAATATTTTGTTTTTCGGTCTCCGTAAGGTCTGCTACGGCCATTATAGCTTCCGGTGCGCCCTTGGCAGCTATAATGCGGTTGCCTGCCTTGTTCTCATGTATATGAGTCATCATTGGCGGTTTGCCGCCCAGCGGGTATTCATGGGTCAATTTGTAGTCGGGGCGGTCATCAACCTTTGCAGATCGGACATATGCGTCGTGTAGGGCTATTTCCATCGGGTCGAAAGGAATAGGCTCGCTGGCCCACATTGCCAGTGTGATCAATTCTTTTTCTTCGTCATTCAGTGTTTCCTCGGGATTGATAGTCTTGTTGGCGGTAAGTGTGAAGAGACGCGCTAGTGTCATTTTATTCTCAGTGATAGTACCCGTCTTGTCGGTGCAAATAATGGTGGCGCTACCAAGGGTCTCCACCGTTTTCATTTGCTTCACCACTATACCCATCTTCATTAGTCGCCATGCGCCCATAGCCATAAAAGTGGTAAATGCTACGGGTATCTCTTCCGGCAATATGCTCATGGCCAATGTGAGCGCTTTGAGCAGGCTATCCAGTATACTGCGGGAATGATAATAGTTGATGCCCCAGACCACCACAAATACTATTGCCCCAATGATCACCATCTTCTTTACAAAATTGGTGATCTGCAATTCCAGCGGCGTTGGCTCGTCTTCAATGCTTTCCAGGCTCTTGCCAATTTTGCCGAGCTTGGTGTTATTGCCAATTGCTGTGATCTCTACTATTGCCAGTCCGCTTATCACTGAAGTGCCCCTGAACACAAGGTTATTCTCACTTGCGTGATCTTTGTAAACCGATAAAGATTCTCCCGTGAGAATAGACTCATTTACTGAAAAATCGTTGGAATGAACTATGATGCCATCGGCCGCTATAGCTCCACCTTCTTCGATCATCAGGCTGTCGCCTATGACTAGTTCTTCACTACCTATTTCGATCACCCCGCCATTGCGTATTACTTTGGCATTGGGTTGGGTGAAACTTTTTAGTTTAGCCAGTGCATCCCGGCTTTTTGCATCCTGGTACAGGGAAATGGTGGCTACCAGAACAATGGCAAATGTCAGAAACGCACCATCACCAAAATCGCCACTTATAAAGTAAATAGAAGCAGTAATGATCAACAAAATGACCATCGGTTCTTTTGCCAGGCTTTTAATGGCATCAATAATTGTATTTTCTTTCTTGTAGTCAAGCCGATTGGCACCGTTCTTATTTCTTGATTCGATTACTTCATTATTACTCAACCCTTTTATTTCGGTATTATTAATTATCATAAGTGGCTGATTTTGTATGGTATCCCATTGCTGAAATTACAACAAATAGCGTGCCCCTGCCGTGGCATAGAAATTATTGCAGCCTAAAATGCAAATAGCATTTTATGATAGAACAAATGAAAGAACTGCCGGCCAATGTGATTGGGTTCAGGGCAACCGGAAAGATAACCAAGGAAGAATTTGATACGGTGCTGATACCTGCAGTTGATAAAGTTGCCGATACTACTGGCGAGATCAACTATCTGTTTGTACTGGAAACAGATGTAAGCAATATGAGCGCAGGTGCATGGTATGATGATATGAAAGTAGGATTAAAACACCTGCTGCACTGGCGGAAGATAGCCATTGCCAGTGACCAGGGTGGTGTAAATAAGGTAACAGATATTGCGAAACATGTGATGCCAGGGGAAGTAAGGTCATTTACCCTAAGTGAAATAGATGAAGCCGTAAATTGGTTGGCTATATAGAAGAGTTTATTGCCTATTTAGTTGGTTGATAGGTGTATATATATTCTCCAGGATTCATTCGGGTATATTAGTTTACCTTCAACGCTAACGAAGTAATATGAATAAAAATGGCCCGATAATAGTAATTGAGGATGATCTTGATGATCAGCATTTGTTGATAGAGATATTTGCCAAACTGGGTTATGCCAATGAAGTGCACTATTTCATGAACGGATATGAGGCATTGGATTTTTTGAACCGGACGGACATACAACCGTTTTTAATTCTTTCTGATATCAATATGCCTAAGATCAACGGATTTGAACTGCGGTATAAAGTTTTCAACAATGAAGAACTGAAAATGAAGTGTATTCCCTACCTGTTTTTTACTACAGGGGCTAATAAGCAATCTGTAATAGACGCGTATGCTTTATCGGTACAAGGATTTTTTAAGAAGCCGGGATCGCTGGAAGAGTTTGAAAGTACTATAAAAAAGATCGTGGAATACTGGAAGGAGTGCATTGCGCCAAACGAATATTAACTGAAGGCACGAATTTTTTGGTGGTAACAGCATTATGCGAAAAGTTACCCAAACAGATAGCAAAAACGAGATTGCCCTTCCCGCCCAAAAGCTGGCAGCTGTATTTAAAGATGCGGAAGGAAGTGCCGAACTGGTGAATCTGATCTACGTTAGTGATAGCGAGCCGGGAATAACCCGGGAAAAGGAAGGTGCTGACTTTGTCTACGTTTTTAAATACAGAGAAATAAAGGACAAAACTGTACTAAAGAGGATAAGAAGTCTTGTACTTCCCCCTGCCTGGGAGAACGTTTGGATCTGCGCCAATCCTGATGGGCATCTACAGGCGACAGGGATAGATGCGATGGGTAGAAAACAATACCGCTATCACGCCATGTGGAATACAGTGCGCAATGAAACAAAGTTTCACCATCTGTATGAGTTTGGTAAGGTACTGCCACAGATCAGAGAGCGACTACACAAGGATCTTTCGCTGCCCGGTCTGCCAATGGAAAAAGTGCTGGCTACTATTGTTTCGCTTATGCAATGTACCTGTATTCGCATAGGCAGCAATGCCTATGAAAAGCTATATGGTTCTTATGGACGAACAACTCTGAAAGATAAGCATGTCAGTTTTTCAGGCGCTACCATGGAGTTCAAATTTAAAGGGAAGAAGGGTGTGCTGCATGATATTTCTATGCATAACAAACACCTGGCCCATATTGTAAAGCAGTGCCAGGATATACCTGGTAAGGAGTTGTTTCAATTTCTGGATGCTGACGGCAAACACCACAAAGTAGAGTCGGGGATGGTGAATAATTACATAAAAGAAGTAAG
>CANBQQ010000245.1 GCA_947371715.1 Flavipsychrobacter stenotrophus | reverse complement strand
AATCACAGATTCTAAAAGATTACTCAGATTTCACAGATTCCCGACGCAGGGCTGAAGATCTTCAGCCCCTACGATCTGTGTTTTTAGGGTAATGCCCGATGAAATTGAAATTGTAATCGGGCATGGGTTTGGGGTAGTTGGTTGGTTTTCATGTGGTTGGGATTTTGGGTTATGCCCGATCGTGCCCGACTAAGTGAGGGAGGGAGCGAAAGAGCGGAGAGCGGTGTGCTACAATAATAGATGTTGAGTTGTTTGTTTCAGGAGCGAGACGCTTCCATTTGAGCGGACGACGGGAGACCCTTCGACCAGTTGCGACGCTAACCGCTGGGAATGTCCGATGAAAATGAAATTGTAATCGGGCATAGGTTTGGCATAGTTGTTTGGTTTTCATGTGATTGTGATTTTGGGTTATGCCCGACTGTGCCCGATTTGGATTGTCTGTCCTTTGAGAACCTCAGGATGACACTGGATGGTCAGGACTTTAGGAAAACGAGGATGCTTGGACAGTAATGTTTTGCGAATCAGCATGACATTCGAGAAAAGTAGTCGAACGAGGTGAATACTTGGCTCGATGTATGGGATTTTGTGCATTTCCGCCATTGGCGGTTTTTTCGTGTTTCCGGCAGTTTTTTGGGGCGCGTTTCCTACTGATAACAAGAGGGGTAAGGGTTTGGGAGGATTTTCAAAACCACCAGTTTCCGCACTTTTCCGCAGTTTTTCCGCACTTTTCCGCTAAACTATTTATTTAGTTTTGTTGCAGTGGGGCTGGAAATGCTTAGCCCCTAATGTTGGTCTGAGTTGTGATAAAGGTCTATATGTCAAAGATCGTGCAGGTATTTGTACCGATTTGAATGCAAATTAATATAGGAAAATGAGTTTGAAAAATAAAGATATTCACAAAAGTTACGTCTGGATCGACTGTAATGCGCTGTGGGCAAGCATTGCAGATGGGTGATTTTGTGGATATGTTTTTTCGCTGGCAACTAAAAAGGCCGGACAACAGCCCGGCCTTCACAAATAAATTCAGTTAATATTAGTAGATCACTACCCTGCAGCGGGCTACATTCTTTTCGTTTCTTACTTCGCAGATATAGGTACCGGCTATAAGATTGTGTGTAGACACTTTCAGAGAACCTGCATTATCAAAACGGGTATCATCCTGGTAAAGAGTGCGGCCATCAGTAGAAATGAGCCTTACGGTTACCTGCTGGTTAAACAGGTTGGTTTTACCTGTAGTTACCGCAAATGTTCCCCGGTTAGGGTTAGGAGTTACTGTAATAGCATCAGCAACGTACGGCACTACAGAAATACCTACCGGGTGCTCATTCTTAGCTGACTTCCACATACCACGGCCATAGGTAAACGCCCATATCTCGTTAGACGTGTAGTTGATAGCCAGGTCCTGCACCTCTACTGAAGGCAGGTTGGTATTGTACAATGCCCAGTCGGTCATGGTATTATCCATGTAATATACAGCTACGTCGGTACCTATATATTTAGTACCTGAGAACGAGTCAATTACAATGCAATTTACCGGCAGATTAGGCAGCGTACCTGTGTGCAAGGTCCATGAACTTGTAGCACGGTTGTAAGAAGCAACCCTTGCACCACCATAACCGCTGAGTGTTACCCACAATATATCCCTGTTTTTAGGTTCAACTGCCATACGGGAGATAGTGTTACCAAACAGGCTGGTCGTAATATTACTCCACGTAACGCCATAGTCGGGAGAAAAATGAATGGTATTGTCATCTACAAGAGCATAGATATAATTCCCGTCAGTAGGGCACATTTCAATGAGGTTGACATTGTTGCTGGTGCTGAACTGCGGAGAAATAGCCACCCACGACGCGCCCTGGTCTGACGAAGCGAAAATCTTCTCAATACCTACCAGCAGGTTAGCATTTACCAAAGGGTGAATGATATATGGAGTTATCCAGTTGCCGGAACCTGAAGTAGGTATCGACCCGCTGATATTGGTGTAATTAGCACCACCATCTACCGTGCGGTTGAGACTACCATTCTGACTGGCGGTATACCATGTAGTGGTCGGGCTTTCGTAATCAATGCGGCACTGCATGCCATCACCACCTGTCAGGTCGCTTGAGATGCCGTTATTCACCATTTTAGTGCCATTATCCTGCGCACCTCCTATACCCCATGGCACACCATTAGCCACCGCACCACGGTAGAACTGTGTAATACCCATGCCATTGGTTATGTTCGTCCAGATACCTGTAAGGGGGTCCAGCGTATTGTAGATACCGCCATCACAACCCTGGTATAAGATACCATCGCGTGGATTATAACCGAGGAAGTGTTTATCAGCATGAACGGTCTGCACACCTGGTACACCTGCATACCACTGTGTTACCAGCTGCCAGGTAAGACCGCCATCGGAAGAGTAATAATTATTAACACCACCTATAGTTACCTTATTGGCATTAACAGGATCGATAGCAATGCAGAGGTCGTACCAACCTTGTCCGCCGCATGCAGTAGTTGGCAAACCAAGATCGTAGCCCAGAATGTTTTTAGAACAAGCTGCATCATCTTCATAAAGAGGGGTAAAAGACGCACCTTTATTAGTAGAACCGTAGACCCCCAACAAACCGGAGCCGCCTCCTTCTGACGCCAACGCCATTACCAGATCGGGCGAGCCAGGAGATACAGCCAGGCGTATACGATTAGCATTTGTCAATGAAGTAACCGTTGTCCAGGTGGCACCACTATTGATGGTTCTCATAACCTGACAAGACGAACCGTTATTCGTTGTTGCGTAGATGATAGAAGTATCGGTGGGGTGATAAAGAACCTGTCTGAAATCGCCGGAGCGAACATTGGTCCAGGTTGTACCGCCATTGCGGGTAACATAGATACCAACGTTGGTAGCCAATACCAGCATACTGGTATCATGGGCATTCATCACCATTGACCTTGCATTATTGTTGGCAGTGGGCGTCCAAAGCAGGCCCGTGTTATTCCATGTAATGCCGCCGTCTTTTGTCTTTACCACACCCATGCTGTAGTTATCACCTGCATCAGCATCGCCGGTGGCAACGTAGATAGTATTGGGATTGTCGTGGTTAAAAACGATATCAGACACACCAAGCGTAGGTAAGTTTCCGTACAAAGGTGCCCATGTGTGGCCTGCATCATCTGTCTTCCAGGTGCCACCACCCGAGGAGCCCGCTAGTACTATATTAGGATTTGTAGGGTGGAATGCGATTGCATTAATGCGGCCAAGACCTGAATAACCACCCGGCGTAGAATCGGGGCCCTGAAATACCCAGTTAGCAGGAGATGCGGTAGTACGTGCAGCTATATTTTTGTTGAGCTTATCCTGGTATTTGGTCCACTCTGTGTAGGTCTTTACAGGTGAGATCATATAGCCATTCTCATCGAGATGCTGCTTCTGATACCACACCCAACGGTTAAAAAGGTAGTTCATACCTTCTTTCTCTACCTTATTGCCTTCGTGCTTTTCACGCGCTTCTTCTTCTTCCTCTTCTTTATAACCGGCACTATGTTTATACTTGTCGATCACATCCTGCAGTTTTACAGGACCATTCTTGAACTCAGCCATCCAGGGCTGTGCATTCAGTCCGGAAACAGAGAGCAACAGTGATAGGGCAACTAATAATTTTTTCATATCAGAAAAGGGTTTTTGAAATAATTTAAGACGCAGCTAAATCGCGTTTCTTTGTGATCTTAGTTACCGGGAACAACAACCAGCCGCTACCGCTTTTTTTATAAAACAATGTGTTTTTTGCGTTCTGAGGTATTTCGTCAGGAATACGGATCTTACCACGAGCTACGGGTATTATCTGCACTGTATCGCCCTTCTTTATGTCTTCACCAGCGGGATCTACCCTATAGTCCAATCCCGGAGGAAAGTTCTTAGCATCCTTCTTAGCGATCTTATGCGCTTTCTGTATCATACACATCATGAACCCGCTTTTGCCCCTCCAGAACATGGTCTCCAAAGTAACATCGGCCTGCCATACTATAATAAAGTGCTCACCGGTAGGGGGCGGAGCAGAAGGATGACCCTGAACCATTTTCTGGGTATATGCCTCCAGCAACCTGAAATCTCCCTTTTTAGGTTTCTTAGTACCGGCAAATGCTGCTACAGTTCCTAAAAGTAAAACAGCTATGCTGCTGACTACATATCTCATTCTCATAGAATTATAATAAAACAAAATTAATGAAAGTTGTACAAAATAGAACAGGCCAACACTATTAGCTACCTATTAATGCTCAGAAATACCATCGACCAGGCCAATTATCTGCCCTGCAGATACCTGACCCTCAATAAACTTACGGTAGCGGCCCGGCTGGATGATCAAAGTTGCCGGGATAGAACCCTGCCATGACTCTTCAATTTTAGGTATGAAAACATTAGGATCAGTATCCATGAGCCAAACAACTTCCGGTGACACCCTCTTTTTCCTTAGGAAACCGTCCAGCTTATAGGGGTAGGAATCTTTAAAGTCGAGACTGACCATGATTATTTTGACCGGTTTGTCTTTATATCTATCGAATAGTTCATTGAATTCGGGCAGCTCCTGCACACATGGCACACACCATGTAGCCCAGAAGTTGATAATATATACCGTATCGCCCGACGAGGCCCGCGACATAACATCGGCGGCGGTTACCGCCCTTATCTGCTGGGCGCTACCCTGTATGGCAAAGAAGGATAAAATAGCTAATATAAAAACAGACCTTTTCATAATACTGCAAAGATGTGGAATATATATGGGTTCAAAATACGTGCCAGTGTGAAAGGCAAAAAAGTTATTGATACATTCACACTATATTGGCATAGTCCTTTTTACATTTGACGCAATAATCAACTACACCACACTGCTTGGCACTCATTAACTCATATAAAAGATTCAATGCCTTTATTCAAAACGAAAGTTTTGAACCCATGATGAGCTGGGGCATCCGTATGGCCATATCTGGCACAGTGCCGCTGATATGGGGCCTTGCAACTAACCATGTGAGTGATGCGGTGTGGATAGCCCTTACCGCCGAAGCTATATCGTGGGTGGAGATGAAGGGGTCGTTTAACTGGAGAGTAAGGACATTGTTTATAGGTGCTATCCTGGCATTATTCTGGGGAGCACTGGGCACATTGACCGGAGACAGCATAGTGCTGAGTGTACTCTTCATGTTTGTGGCAGCATTTGTGGCTACCCTACTTAAGAACCTGGGAGACCGCGCAAGTGGCCTGGCCATATGTGTGTACCTGATGTACATTATTTGTAATGCCTACCCCGATAGAGATACACCCGATGTAAAGCACAGGATCCTTACCATAGCCATCGGCACTGCATGGCCCATAATAGTGGGGATATCGGCATCGTTGCTGATGCCTGTGCAACAGCCATTCAGAAGGCAGATAGCATTGATATGGCGATCAATTTCGGTATTGGTAGACACCATTACACGGAGTGCGGTAGACCCTAAGGCCAGGCACGATATTTACCTGAAAGAAAAAGA